>DASWKY010000243.1:0-4907 GCA_036396395.1 Bacteroidota bacterium
TAAGATAATTCATACAACCAATGCAACGCACCCGACATATCGTAGATACCGCGCTCGAATGGCTCCTCATCGTCCTCATGGGAACGATGACGCTCAACGTGCTCTGGCAGGTATTCTCGCGGTTCGTGTTGAACAGCCCCAGCTCGTTCACGGAAGAGCTTGCGCGCTATTTACTCGTGTGGGCTGGACTCCTCGGCGCGGCGTACGGCGTAGGAAAAAATGTTCACCTGGCGATTGACCTCTTCGGGCACAAATTATCGCCGAAGACAAAAAGCTTTGCCGACCTCTTTGTGCACGCGTGTATTTTGACGTTTGCCGTCTCCGTCATGCTCGTGGGTGGATATAATCTCGTCAGCCTCACGAACACCCTCCAGCAGATTTCCGCCGCGTTGCAGATTAAACTCGCCTACGTGTACTTTGCGCTCCCGCTCAGCGGCGCGCTGATTGTGTTTTATTCATTGACGAGCATCGCGCAATCGTTCAAAGACATGCAGTCAAACGGCGGGAGAGAATAACACAAATTCCTATGGCGCTCAACGAAATACTCATATTGGTTGTCGTGTTTGCGGGACTCATGATCCTGCGCGTGCCGATTGCGTTCTGCATAGGCCTCGCCACGCTCGCCACGATGCTCATGAGCATCAACACGGGACCCGCGCTCACGACCGTCGCCCAGCGGATGGCGACCGGGCTGGATAGCTTCGCGCTGCTCGCCATTCCGTTCTTCATCCTGTCGGGACAATTAATGAATCGCGGCGGCATTGCTCGCCGTCTCATTGATTTTGCCAAAGCCCTCGTCGGGATGTTGCCCGGCGGCTTGGCGTTTGTCAATATCGTCGCCTGCATGTTGTTCGGTGCGATTTCCGGCTCCGCCGTTGCCGCCGCCGCGGCTATCGGCGGCTTCATGACGCCGCTCATGGAAAAAGAGGGCTACGACAAGAATTTCTCCGCCGCAGTCAATATCTCTTCTTCGACAACGGGATTGCTCATCCCGCCGAGCAATATCCTCATCGTCTATTCGCTGGCGAGCGGCGGGACGTCCATCGCCGCGCTCTTTCTTGCCGGATACATTCCGGGTATACTTGTCGGCGCGTGCTTAATGGCTGTTTCGGCGGTAATCGCCATTCGAAAAAAATATCGCGTCGTCCCCAGTCCGGGACTCCAAGCGACTATCGTCCGGTTCCTTGATGCATTTCCGAGTCTCCTGCTTATTTTCATCATCATCGGCGGTATTGTTGCAGGCTATTTTACCGCCACCGAAGCGTCCGCCATCGCGGTGCTGTACACGTTCATTCTCTCGGTGGTCGTATACCGGGAAGTCAAATGGAAAGAAATCCCGCGCATCCTGCTCGATTCGACGGTCACCACGGCGATCGTCATGATTCTCATCGGCACCTCCATGGCGATGTCCTGGATTCTCGCGTACGAAAACATTCCGCAGGGCGTCAGCGCCGCGCTCGTCGCATTGTCCGATAATAAAATCGTGATCCTGCTGATTATCAATATTATCCTGTTGATTGTCGGGACGTTCATGGACATGACGCCGGCGGTGCTGATTTTTACGCCGATCTTTTTGCCCGTCGCCAAGCAGTTAGGCATCGACCCGATTCACTTCGGCATTATTATGATACTCAATTTATGCATCGGGCTTTGCACGCCGCCCGTGGGCAGTGTGCTCTTCGTCGGGACGGGCATTGCGGGTACGACCATTCAAAAAGTTATCCGCCCGCTCCTGCCGATGTTTCTTGCGATGGTCGTAGCCCTGATGCTCGTGACGTATATTCCCGAACTCAGTCTCTGGATACCGAAATTTTTCGGATACTAGTCGATTATTTTTTTTATTCCCCTTGTTTCAAAGGGACGCGTTCCGATTACGTGGAACCGGAATGCAGGGAGTTACAGAGCAAGCTCAAGCGATGAGCGCTTTTTTTGTCCCCTTTTTCCTAAGGGGAACGCAGGGAGTTACGGAGCAAGTTCAAGCGATGAGCACTATTTTTGTTGTCCCCCTTTTTTTAAGGGGGACGCGTTCCGGTTACGAAGTAAGCGGAACGCAGGGGGTTAGGAGAAAATAATCAGCATCTGTAAACGTGTTAGAATAAGAGTATTTTTTTTATGCTACGCTGTTACGCATAGCCCCGAACTTTAGGTCGGGGGAAAAGATAAACAACACGAAAAGGGCTTTAGCCCGAAAGAATATTCTCAGGACGTTTTTAATATGAACACACCCTTCGACCTTACAGGAAACACCGCCGTCGTCACCGGCGCCAGTACGGGCATCGGCAAGGCGATGACGCTCGCGCTTGCCTCCGCTGGTGCGGACATCCTGCTCGTGGACCATTCACCAAAAAGCGAAACCGCGCGCGAGGTTATCGAACTCGGTCGGCGCGCCGCCACAATCGCCGTTGACTTGAGCGCGATGGAATCCATTGAGTTGATCGCGAAGAAAGCGCTCGCCGAATTCGGCAAGATCGATATTCTCGTGAACAACGCCGGTATCATCCGGCGTAACCCCGCAATTGACGCTACGGAACAGGACTGGGACGACGTGATGGCGGTGAACGCGAAAACGGTGTTTTTCCTCTCACAAGCCGCCGCACGGGACATGATGAAACGAAAACGCGGAAAAATAATCAACGTCGCTTCGCTGTTGTCGTTTCAGGGCGGGATTACCGTCCCCTCCTACGCGGCGAGCAAAGGCGCGGTTGCGCAGGCGACAAAGGCGATGGCGAACGAGTGGGCACAGCACGGCATTAACGTCAATGCCATCGCGCCGGGATACATCGAAACGAACAATACGAAAGCGTTGCGCGAAGACCCCCTGCGCTCGAAAGCAATACTGGAGCGCATACCCGCAGGCCGTTGGGGCAAGCCGGAAGATTTACAAGGAGCGGTTGTGTTCCTCGCGTCGCGCGCATCTGATTATGTAAACGGTCATGTGCTCGCGGTGGACGGCGGCTGGCTGGCGCGGTAGGGAACACCGTCCCCTCATCGAGGCAGAAATATACTGTCCCCCTCATTGAGGTAGAAATATACTGTCCCCATCATTGGGGTAGAAAGATACTGTCCCCCTCATTGAGGGGGATAAAGGGGGAGGAGATTTTTTTTTGATATTGAGAGAAATAAAAAAGGCAATCCTTTGAACATCGAAAAATACTCATTAGGTATCGGCGACCGGTTCGGACTTGAAGGCGCGGCGCAACTGCGCGCGTTACAGCAGGCGGAAACCGGCGGCGTTGTGGTGGTTCCGGTGTGGAACAAATCCAACCGCGAGCACACGATTATCGGCACTGCGCCCGGAGATGTGCGCCGCGAAGCCGACGAGGCGGTGAAGGCGTGCGGCTGGCGGCATGCGTATTACGTGGACGCCGACCATATCGGGCTTGCGACGGTAGAAAAATTCCTGGACTCCAGTAATTTTTATACTATTGATGTGGCGGACTACATTGGCAAGGAGCCGAACCCGGAATCGGTGCAGAATTTCATGACCACGATGGATGACTTTACCGGCGTTCTCAGTATTCCCGGCATCCACGCGCCGTTTGAAGTGACCGATGCGCTCCTGAAAAACATCGCGCGGAAATATCTCTACGCCGTCGAGGAAGCCGGGAAGGTCTATCGCGCTATCGCGCAGAAAAAAGGGGAAGGGACGTTCATCACGGAAGTTTCCGTGGATGAGGCGAACAGTCCGCAGACTCCCGCCGAGCTCTTCTTTATTCTTGCCGCCCTCGCACAGGAAAACATCCCGATCCAAACCATCGCGCCCAAATTCTCCGGCGCGTTCCTCAAGGGCATTGATTATGTCGGGGACGTTAACAAATTCGAGCAGGAATTTCAAGACGACATCGCCGTGATTGCCTACGCTGTAAAAACGTTTAAATTCACCCAAAGCTTGAAGCTCAGCGTCCATTCCGGAAGCGATAAATTCTCACTATATTCCATTATGCACAGCGCAATCAAGAAAGCTAATGCAGGGTTGCACCTCAAGACAGCGGGAACGACATGGCTGGAGGAAATCATCGGTCTCGCGGCTTCCGGCGGCGAGGGCTTGAAGCTCGCCAAGGACGTGTACGCTCAGGCAGTCCAACGGTACGACGAGTTGTGTAAGCCGTATGCGACCGTGGTGGTCATCGAGAAGGCAAAACTGCCCGACCCGAAAGCTGTCGCGTCGTGGAGTGCGGAGGAGTACGTCGCCGCGCTTCAGCACAACCAGAGCAATCCGCGCTACGACAAAAATTTCCGCCAGCTGGTGCATGTGAGTTTCAAAGTTGCAGCGGAAATGGGCGCGCGCTACACCGGCTTGCTAAAGGAATGCCGTGAGACCGTCGAAGCAAACGTCGCAACGAATTTATTCGAGCGGCACATCAAGCCGTTATTCTTGGGAGTCGAAAGCGGAACAATTCGCTCCGGCACTATGATGCCCGGTAAAATCGCAGCTAGGGTATAGTTGTGTTTCCTCTCCCCCTCAAGGGGGAGATATCGAGGGGTTTTTTCAATTGTAAGGCGATAATACAATAATGTTTTCTACCTCATCATACAATTTTACGGGTAAGACGGTCGTGATGACCGGCGGGACGGGCGTGCTGGGCAGTGAGATCGCGCTCGCTCTTGCGCAGAACGGCGCGAACGTCGCATTGCTGACCCGCGACCCCGCGCGCGCAACATCGTTAATAGAAAAAATCCAAAAAACTCCCGGCAAAGCCGCCGTGTTCACCGCGGATGTATTGAATAGACCCGCGCTCGAACTCGCGGCGGTCGACATTCTAAAAACATTCGGAAGGGTGGATGCGCTGATTAACGCCGCGGGTGGAAACAGCCCGAAAGCCACCACAAACCCGGAACAGTCGTTCTTTCAATTAAGCGAGGATGCCTTGCGCCAGGTATTCGACCTCAACCTGCTCGGCACCATT
>DASWKY010000244.1:0-4083 GCA_036396395.1 Bacteroidota bacterium
GATTGCCTATTCCGGAAAACGCCGTGACGCGTTTGTGTGCTAAACTCGTCAACTCTGTTTTCAGTCCCGTCAAGGCATTCTTCACACTCGTCGCGCGGAGCCTCATTCCTACCAAAGGTTTGACCGTCATCGCTGATAAACGTCGGCTTGCCGTTGCGAATGTTGCAACGTCTTTACACCGTGAGACGACAACCACATCGGCGCGCCTGAGAGCGGTGAGTGGCTCACGCAAATTCCCGCCCGGCAACAACCAACCAGGCGTTTGCAATTCATCGTTAGCAACAAGTACGATATTCAGGTCGCGATGAAGATACCGGTGCTGAAAGCCATCGTCGAGAACAATCACATCCGGTTTGAATTCCGCAATCACGTTCTTTGCCGCACGCACACGGTGTTCATCCACTGCGACGACCACGCCGTCGAGCTTCTGCGCGAGCTGAAACGGCTCGTCGCCGGACTCGTAGGCTTCGGCGCAACGTTGTGCTCCGTTACTCACCACGACATAGCCGCTTGTCGTCCGTTTGTAACCCCGGCTGATGACGGCGACCTTCTTGCCGCCGGCTTTCAAATGCCGCGCGAGATATTCAACGAACGGGGTTTTGCCCGTTCCCCCGGTAGAAATATTTCCCACCGAAATAACCGACGACGCGACTTTCGTCGTCGGCAACACCCCGGCGTCAAAAAGCCAATTGCGTACAAACACGATGAAGCCAAAGACCAACGACAACGGGGCGAGGAGAATTCGTGGTCCTCTCACGGTTCACGCCGTCTGGAGAATTCGCTCAGCGACCCGTTGCGACGCGCCGTGTTCGCCTAACATACCTCTTAGCATTGAAAGCTCGGCTTTCATGGTCTTGATGGCATCCTGATCGTTAAGCAGTCGCCGCGTTTCCCGCGCGAGATTTGTCGCCGTCGCGCGGTGCTGGATATACTCCGGCACGATCTGCTTTCCAGCGACGATATTCACAAGCCCGATATTTTTTATGTGCACGAGTAATCGCCCCATCAGGTACGTTAACCACGACGTTTTGTACACCACGACGAGCGGCGTTTCGAGGCAGGCGGTTTCCAGCGTCGCCGTGCCTGAGGTTACGAGCGCGACATCGGAATAACTCATAACGTCGTATGTCGCATCTTTGATCAGGTGAATGCCGTTTACATTATACATCGTGGAAAAATATTTTACCTGCAGAGTCGGTGCAATGCCGATTGCGACTTCAATATCCTCTTGAGCAGAGAGCATTCGCGCAGCTGAGAGCATCGTGGGAAAAATGCGTTCTATTTCCTGCACCCTGCTTCCGGGAAAGAGCCCTACGAGCCGTTTGTTCGGGTCGATGCCGTACCGTTTGAAAAAACCTTCACGGTCAAGTTGCGGCTTGAGCACCTCAAGGAGCGGGTGGCCCACGAATTCCGCATCAATCCCCTCCTCCTTATACAAGTCCACCTCGAACGGAAACACCACGAGCATCTTGTCGACAATCCCCTTCATTTTTTTGATGCGGGATTTCCGCCATGCCCACACTTGCGGGCTAATATAGTAGACGACGGGAACGCCGTTCTGTTTCGCTATGCGCGCAAACCGTAAATTAAAGCCGGGATAATCAATCAATACTACGACCTCCGGCTTTTTAAATATCAAGAGCTGTTCGAGCGTTTTTTCGACAGAGTAAATTCGCGGAAGCTGTTTCGCGACTTCCGTAAACCCCATCACCGAAAGCTCGCTCACGTGGTACACCAGATTCATTCCCTCGCGGCGCATCTGGTCGCCGCCGACGCCAAAGATATCCACTGTGTGGTGCATCAACTTCAACTGCCGGACAACGCCCGCTCCGTGTAAGTCGCCCGATGCTTCGCCAGCAATCATCATGACCTTGGTTACCATGCGGAACCCCGGACCAACAACGCAATGCTTACCAGAAGTATCGCCTGAAGCGTACGCCGTTCAGAACGAACAGCTTCTGTCCAGTTCGGCTTCTGCCCGGCTTGTGCCGGCGTCTCGTAGGGAAGAAGACGCGGAAAAAACCTCGGGACGTTTTTTTTATACTCCAAGTATCCGGCACCGAATTCTTTTTCGAGAAATTGCTCTTCGAGCGAAACGATCAGCGAGTACTGCACCACAAAATATACGACCGTCGCACTCGCCAACCACGGGAACAGCGCATTGGACACTATACCGATACCGACGTACAGCATCATGTTCCCGACATAGAGCGGGTTGCGGACAATAGCAAACGGTCCCGACACAATCACAGCCGGAGCGCCCACGCTACCGGTCACTCTCGTGAGGCTTCCTGCATACGCAACACCCCAAAAGCGCAAGCTTTCACCCAACGACGCCACGACTCCGCCAACGAGCGCGGTCTCCATCGTCGGCTGTGCAAATGCGAACATCACCAGCAAAAACGGAATCGGCGTGTAACTGCGATAACGAAAGAGTGTGTGACGAAAATCGGACGTGAGTTCGCTGTTCAACGGTTTCCTGTTTATCCTTGCATGAAAACATCGCGTCGCGCCATTTCCGCTTCGCGCCGCTTGCGGATGCGTTTCTGTGTCAATATTTGTTCCAGCCGTGACTGCACGTCGCCGAAGTGGCGGTACTCGTGATACGAAATATTCTGCTCCTGGCAGTACGGAATCAAATGGTGCTTCGCGAAGACAATGTCCGCATACCGTACGGGGCATTGGTCTGAAATCCCGTCGCCTACATAGACAATAATATCATCGTCGCCCGATAACGTGAGCAGATGAGTGCGCTTGCAGTTGCCGCACCGGTCGCATTCTTCATCACGGTACGGAAACGACGGAACGAGCTTCGTCGTGTTTCCGTGTTCGATAAATTCCACATGGTTTGCGAACCACGTGAGATGTCCCAACCCGTGGTTTTTCAAAACGCGCTCGACGTAGAAATCAAGCCCGTCGCTGACAATCGTGACCGGAATGCTCCGCCCTGCGCAATATTTCTCAAAGCTCTTAAAATGCGAGTCGATGTCAAACGTATCGGCAAAACGTCCAAACTCGTCGCGTGTTAAACTTGGGATCGCGGCGCACTCTTGTGTTAAGCATTCACGGGCATTGATTTCGCCGCCGAGATACCGCAGGACAATTTCCTTTGCTTTCTCTCGGGCATACATTCGAAACAACGAAGCTCCGACGTCTTGGTGTGCAACCGTCCCGTCAAAATCACAAAAGACTCGCACCATAAATACGTCTCTGCATGTTGTATATAGAGACGTAGCAAGCTACGTCTCTACAAAAAAAAAATTATCCAGCCAACGCTTCGTTAAAACGCACGGAGACGAGTTTAGACACGCCTTCCTCTTCCATCGTTACGCCGTAGAGGGCATTCGTAGCTTCCATCGTGCGTTTATTATGGGTGACGACAATAAACTGCGTGTTATCGGAGAATTTCTTCAGGATGCGTGTAAACCGGTCGATGTTCGTATCGTCCAGAGGAGCATCAACCTCGTCCAAAATGCAGAACGGACTCGGCTTGACGAGGTAAATGGCAAAGAGAAGCGCGATCGCTGTGAGCGTTTTTTCGCCGCCGGAGAGCAAATCGATGGATGTTGGGCGTTTTCCGCGCGGCTTGGCTACAATCTCGATTCGCGCTTCGAGCGGGTCAACGCCGTCTTCAAGGCGAAGGTCGCACTCATCGCCCTCATCGAACAGTCCCTTAAACGTGGTGATAAAATTTTCGCGTATTTTTTCAAATGTTTCAAAAAATTGTTTTTGTGCGGTGGTATTGATTTCGTCTATCGTCGCCAACAGCATCTTCTCGGATTCTTCAAGGTCGCCACGCTGGGCATTGACGAAATCCAGCCGCTCTTTCTCGCTCTTGTATTCCTCGAACGCCGCAAAGTTCACGGGACCGAGGTGCCGGATTTTTTCCTTCAACCCTCTAACTTCCTCGCGCGCGACGGCAAAATCATACTGTTCGTTATCCGGGAATTCCTGCAGTTCCAATTCTACCTCGAACTCCTCTCGCGCGCGCTGTTTAATGCCGTCCGCCTTCATCGTTAGTTCTTGCAGTTTAAATTCCAGGTCGTGCGCGGATTTGAGCGAGCCTTCGTGCTTTTGTCGCTC
>DASWKY010000245.1:0-2035 GCA_036396395.1 Bacteroidota bacterium
TGCAGAATCTTATCGCCTACCTGTCTCAATTTATTACACTCGAACGGGGCGACGTCATTTTTACGGGCACACCGGAGGGAGTCGCTCAGGTGAAGTCGGGCGATACGCTTTCCGCCGCACTCAAGAACGGCTCCGGGCAAACCGTCGCTTCCTTAACTGTGAGGGTGCAGTAGGAATGGGATTTTTCGACAAGCTGAAGCAGTTCCTGAAAACCTACTGGACTGCTATTCTTGCGTGGGTGGTTATTATCGTTGGCGTGGAAATAGGCTTGTACTATGGTTTCGACGAAGGCGTCCTCACGCTCGTCGCGCTCATTGTCGGATTACTCGGGCAAGCGTTCGCCGCTCTTATCGCGTGGATCGGGCTTCTTCCTTTGGTAGGACCCATCGCCGCAAAAGTTCTCTCCCTCCCGTTCATCTGGCTGTTAAACGGCATCGGCTACCTCGTCACGATTGTCGCCATCAAGCGCGGGTATCCGAAGGAAGTCCTCAATTATCGCGTCCTCACCATCACACTTCTCGTCGGCATCACCATTGGATATATTTTAGGGAAAATCTTGTAGTTGAGAACGTCTCGTTGATTTCCTCTCCAAAATTTCGTTAATTCAAGAAGGTAGCCTCGCGCTACCTTTTTGTTTAATTTGAATCGAACACGAAAAAAACGGATTGAACGGATCTTCACAGATGACATTTTAAGAAATCCGCCTTTATCAGTTGTTTCCGCCTTTTCAGTGTCCTATTTCTTTTTATATGAACGAACTCTCAAAAGCATACAACCCCAAAGACGTCGAAGACAAGTGGTATTCCTACTGGGAATCCAACAAGCTTTTCCACGCCGCCGTTAATAAAAAGAAGACGCCGTACACCGTCGTCATCCCGCCGCCGAACATTACGGGCATCCTCACGATGGGGCACGTGCTGAATAATACCATTCAGGATATTCTTATCCGATGGAAGCGCATGCAGGGCTACGAGGCATGCTGGATTCCGGGAACCGACCACGCAGGCATCGCTACGCAAAACGTGGTGGAAAAATCCCTCGCGAAAGAAGGCATCAACCGCCACCAGTTGGGCAGGGAAAAATTCGTGGAGCGCGTGTGGGCATGGAAAGAAGAATACGGCGGCACGATCATCCGGCAGTTGCGGAAACTCGGCGCGTCGTGCGATTGGGAGCGCGAGCGCTTTACGATGGACGAGGGGCTTTCCAACGCCGTGAAGGAAGTCTTTATCCGCCTGTTCGATAAGGGACTGGTCTATCGTGGCAAGTATATCGTCAATTGGTGTCCCTTCCACCGCACCGCGCTGAGCGACGATGAGGTGGAGCATTCGGAATCGCAAGGAAGCCTCTGGCACATCAAGTACCAGATCGAAGGCTCGAAAGAATTCGCTGTCGTCGCGACCACGCGGCCTGAAACAATGTTGGGCGACGCCGCCGTCGCCGTCAACCCGAAAGACGAGCGCTACAAGAAGCTCGTCGGCAAGACGGCAATTCTGCCTCTTGTTGGACGCAAAATCCCAATCATCGCAGATGATTATATTGACGCGGCATTCGGCACGGGCATGGTGAAGGTCACCCCGGCGCACGACCAGAACGATTTTTTGATGGGACAGCGCCACAACCTGCCGCAGATCAACATTTTCGAGGAAGACGGCAAGCTGAACGAATCCGTCCCTAAGCAGTACGAGGGCATGGACCGCTTCGAGTGCCGCAAGCAGATTGTGAAAGACCTCGAGGCGCAGGGCTTCCTGCTGAAAACCGAGCCGCACACGCACAATATCGGGCGGTGCTACCGGTGCAACACGATAATAGAGCCGTACATTTCCGACCAGTGGTTCGTGAAGATGAAGCCGCTCGCCATGCCCGCACTGCGCGTAGTGCATGAAAAGCAGGTCCGCTTCCACCCCGAGCGCTGGGTAAAAGTGTACGAGCACTGGATGACGAATATCCGCGACTGGTGCATCTCGCGGCAATTGTGGTGGGGACACCGCATTCCGGTTTACTATGCACCCGACGGAACCTACACCGCCGCGCGCAA
>DASWKY010000246.1:0-5210 GCA_036396395.1 Bacteroidota bacterium
CGTTTGAGGGAGAGTCTTCCTTTTCGTACGCGGCTTGTTGGATGCCGGGGAATTCCTCCACCGCTTCCGTAGCAGGCTGTGCCGCTTGCGACGGCTTAATAGCATAGCCTATACCTATCCCGGCTAGCAACGGGATGAAAAGGATCACAAGTAGTTTTGCAATGGTCTTCGACATATCAATACCTCACAGTTATTCTTTTCTCATGAAGCCGCGAATGACGTCAGCATGGCTTATGAAGAGTACTACGCTTATCACCCATGCAAAGATGCGGTAGTCTTCAACACTTATTTGCGAAACCATGAAGACATCCAGCCAGAAAGGCGGAAACAACCACAAAGCAAATGGCGTGAACAGTGTCGAAAGAACGTTTGCCGTTACAATATCTTTTTTCCACCGGTTGAACAAAAGCCACGACAGACACCAGACAATCGTATAGCTAATCCCGATGCCGAACCATGCCCCTGCCGTCGTCGCAAGTCCCCTGCCGCCCTTCCCCTTCAGCCAGAACGAAAACATATGCCCGATGATGGCTCCTGTCATTCCCACGGCGCCAACCCAAAACGGCTCATCGAACACATGGAGTGCGAGCCATACAACAACAAATCCCTTCAGCCCGTCGAGCAGACCTACAAAGATTCCTAAAAACTTCGACCTCGTAACACTGAAGGTGTTGAACGCCCCGACTTTGCCGCTCCCGGCTTCCTGAATGTCGATACCCGACTTTCGCTTCACGACGAGAAAGGCGGTTGGAATACTTCCAATCAAATATCCGACAAGAAAACTAATGAGATAATGAAGCACCGATTGAGCGTTCTTTGCAAAATCCCGCCGTTGTCAGGCGGGACTGAGGGTGTTTTTCGACTAGCGGGATTTTTACTCTATTATTTCAAATGTACCAAAAAAAGGAGGGAGAATCAAGGCGGGGTTATTCCCCTTTTGCGCCACGCATCATCAAATCTCGTGTTGCCTGGCGGGCGTCTTTGCCTTCGAAGAGCACGCGGTGGACTTCGGTGATAATGGGGAGTTCAACCTTGAATTTCTTTTCTAATTCGAGCGCGGATTTTGCCGTCGCGACGCCTTCAGCCACCATCACCATTTCTTTCAGCACGTCGTCAAGTTTTCTTCCTTTTCCAACCTGCTCGCCCACGTAACGGTTTCTGCTGTGTCGGCTCATGCACGTCACTATTAAATCGCCGACGCCGGAAAGTCCGGCAAACGTGCGCGGCTGCGCGCCGAGTTTTACCCCGAGGCGTGTAATTTCATAGATGCCGCGCGTCATAATGGCGGCTTTGGTATTGTCGCCGAAGCCCGCCCCGTCGCTGATGCCCGCCGCAACCGCGATAACGTTCTTCAGCGCGCCGCCAAGCTCTACGCCACGAATATCGTCGTTGAGGTACACGCGGAAATACGATGTCATGAACGCATCCTGCACAATTTCCGCCGTTTTTTCTTTGAACGACGCGGCGACAATGGCAGTCGGGATTTCACGCGAGACTTCTTCAGAATGGCTCGGTCCCGAGAGGATCGCAATGTTGCCCTTCTTCTCGTGTTCCAACACGTCCAACAGGACTTCGGACATCGTCATGTGCGTGCCGTTTTCGATTCCCTTTGCTACGTTGCAAATAATGGTGTGAGTTAGATCGAGGGGAGCGATGCGCTGGATGACGGAGCGGAGGAATTGCGAGGGCACCGCGGCCACAATCATCTCGCGGTTCGTGCACGCCGCTTCAATATCAGTGACAATGAGAAGTTTTTTAGGAAGCGGGATGCCGGGAAGGAACTGGGGGTTCTCGCGCGTCTTCTGCATTTGCGCGGCTTGTTCTTGTTTATACGTCCAGAGTTGAACGTCATGGCCGTTGCCGACCAGCACAAGCGCTAATGTTGTGCCCCAACTTCCTGCGCCGAGAACGGTAATCTTCATGGAATTAAGCAGACGAGACAATCTTGGAGACCTGCGAGCGCTCTTCGTGCAGAGCCGTTACGATTCCGATTGCCGGTCTTTCGAAGACGAGGTGATTTTCTTTTCTGTCCCCTCAAACAGCCGTTTGATATTGGCGCGGTGGGAGTAGATGAGGAGCAGTGCGACCGCGATACTAAAATAAATGAGGGTGAGATAACTCTGGATTTCATCGCCGAACACATTTTGCCTGATAAACATCGAAACCGGGAATGTGATTGCCGCCGCTATAGAACTGAGCGAGACGTACTTCCACGCGATAAACACGACGAAGAATACCGCCGCACAGATTGCTAATTCAGTAGGAGCGATACCAATCAGCATTCCTGCCGAAGTTGCCAGCCCCTTGCCGCCGCGAAAACCGGCAAACATCGTCCAGATATGCCCCAGAACTGCAGACGCTCCGCAAATAAGCTGAATGACCGTTAAGTCCTCGAACGGTGTGCGGTTGTAGAACGGAAGCGTAGGGTCCCAGAAGAGCCGCGCAATAACAACAGTCGCGAGTATGCCCTTGCCCATATCGATGAGCGTGACAAGCACGCCGGACTTCCACCCGAGCACGCGGAAGACATTCGTCCCGCCGGCATTACCGCTTCCTTTGGTACGGATGTCGAAGCCGTGCTTCCACTTCGAAAGAATAATGCTCGTCGGGATTGAACCAACGATATAACTCAGCAATATGACGAGAGAAAGATTACCCATAATTTATAGGTTGCTCAAGTTAGGAAGTTCGTTTCAAAAAAGCAACCGAAAGCCCAAATTTCATCGAATTACGCAGTTCCTTTCTCATTCCAGCGCTCTAAAATCAACGACCCCAATTCCAAATCTTCCTTTGTCGTAATTTTAATATTGTCGTAACTGCCTTCGATGATTTTCGCTTTTACGCCAAGCCGTTCGACAAGCGCTACTTCGTCGGTCGAATAAAATTTATCCTTACGGGCTTTTGCAAACGCCTTCAACAGTATCCCCGCTTTGAAGACCTGCGGCGTTTGCACCAGCCACAACGCCGAGCGGTCAAGCGTCTGGTCGAAAAATCTCCCGCCGTTGGAACGGCGCACGGTATCTTTCGGCTGGATGGCGAGCACCACCGCATCGTGCGTCCGGCAAGCTTTCACGAGCTGGGAGATGCGTTTGGACTCGATGAACGGGCGGACACCGTCGTGCACTAACACAATATCGGAATCCTTTAAGGCGAGTTTGTTCAGCGCGTTGAACACGGAATCCTGCCGTTTGGTCCCCCCGATCACTACGCGACGGACTTTGTGAAGCCGATATTGCGAGACCAGCTTTTCCATTTCCACGATAAACTCTTCGGGGATGGCGACGGCGATCTCGTCAACGTCGGTGCAATGCTCAAACCGTTGAAGCGTGTGGATCAGCACCGGCTTGTTTTCAAGCTTGATGAATTGTTTCTTCACCGAGCCGCCGAGCCGACTACCGCTTCCCGCCGCTGGGACTATAACCGATACTTTTGGACGCCGTCGTGGCATGTATAACCTTTGTTGGCGAAGGTGTCCTCACCGAACATATCATTACAAGTTTTATGCTCGGTCGGAGACCTTCGCAAAGATTCTCTTTCTATATGACCAACATCGCATCGCCGTAGCTGTAGAAGCGATAGCCGTCCTTGATGGCTTTCTTGTATGCGCGCGTGATGAACTCATGTCCGGCAAACGCGCCGACGAGCATCAGCAACGTCGACTCCGGCAAGTGGAAGTTCGTCACGAGCCTGTCCGTGATCTTAAAATCGTATGGAGGGAAAATAAACTTGTCCGTCCACCCTTTCGAGGGCTTTACATGTCCGTCCGATGTGACGCTGGATTCCACCGCGCGGCACGAGCTCGTTCCAATGACAATCACGTTACGCTTATTGTCAATCGTCTTGTTGATGGCGTTGGCGGCTTCGGCGGTGATTTCATAGTACTCCGAATCCATCTTATGCTTCGTCAAATCTTCTACTTCTACAGCGCGGAACGAGCCAAGCCCCACATGGAGAACCACCGGAACGATTTTGACTCCCTTCGACTGTGCTTTCTTGAGGAGTTGCTTCGTGAAATGCAATCCCGCAGTCGGCGCGGCGACTGCGCCCAGCACTTTTGCGAAGACGGTCTGGTATGCCTGCTTGTCTTTTTCGTTCGCGTCGCGCTTAATATAATACGGAAGCGGCGTCAACCCAATCCGCTCGATAATCTTGAAGAAATCCCCCTTATGATTGAAGCGCACCGTGCGGCCGCGCGACGTGGTATTGTCGATGACCTCGCACCAGAGCTTCCCGTCGTCAAAGAAAATCTTATTGCCGATGCGGACCTTCCGCGCAGGGTCGACGATCACGTCCCAGATATTATCTTCTTTGTTGAGCTCACGGAGCAGGAACACTTCAATCTTCGCGTTCGTTTTTTCTTTCTTCCCGAACAGTCTCGCCTGAAACACCTTCGTTTCATTGACGACCATACAGTCGCCTTTGTTCATGTAGTCCAGCATCTCATAAAATTTCCGGTCCTCGATAGACTCGTCGGCGCGGTTCAGCACCATCATGCGCGAGTGGTCGCGCGGGCTTACCGGCTGTTTGGCAACGAGGTTGCGAGGAAGCGGATATTTAAAGTCCGATAGCTTCATTCAATATGCCTTTCTGGTACGTGAGGACACACTCTATTTTTTCAAACAATCTACCGCTTACGGCGCTTTACCGGCTTTCTACTTTTCTTGGTAGATAGCGAAGCGGCTTTTCGCGGTCCGTCATGCATGAGCGCCGCGCGCGCCGCCGCCAACCGCGCAATCGGTACACGGAACGGCGAACAGCTCACGTAATCCTGCCCGATCATGTGGCAAAATTCAACGCTCGAAGGGTCGCCGCCGTGCTCGCCGCAAATCCCGATTTTCAATTTCGGGTTTGTGGCTCGTCCCTTTTCCACCGCCATTTTCATCAACTGGCCAACGCCCGCTCGGTCAAGCACTTCAAACGGTTCCTTCGGATAAATTTCCATCTCGACGTACGGAACGAGGAACCGCCCCGCATCGTCGCGGCTCACACCTAATGTGGTTTGGGTTAGATCGTTCGTGCCGAAACTGAAAAACTCCGCCACCTCTGCAATCTCATCCGCCACTAATGCCCCGCGCGGCACTTCGATCATCGTGCCGACAAGGTAGGGGAAGCTCACGCCCGTTTCTTTCTTGACCTCAGCGGCTACGCGGCGCACAATTTTTTCCTGATGTTCGAGTTCTTTCGGATTGCCGACTAACGGGATCATGATT
>DASWKY010000247.1:0-4174 GCA_036396395.1 Bacteroidota bacterium
GGTAATTGATACACTACCAACGGTCACGCGTACACCGGGGGTTGTGATGACTGCTGTCGTGGTGCCGCCAGGGCTGAACAAGTTCGAACCGGCAACGGACATCAACGGAGCCGCTTGAGTTTGTTTGGGTTGTATCTCCACGCGTTCGCGTATCACCGTCTGCGCGACAAGTTGCAATGATGAGAGAATCAGGAGTACAGTCAGAAGTACTGATAGGGGAAACGCTCGGTGGCGAGTCATGTATCTGCCTCTGTGGTGATGGTGTTGTGGTCTTGCGTCAGTAGGTTATGCTACGGCAAGCTTACAGCTTTTCAGAGAAGAAGTCAAGGACATAATAAAGCAGGAAAAACCACGTAGGGGCACGTCGCAACGTGCCCTTGCCGTTTTTACGTCCCCGCCGAGTAATCGCTCAAATATGTAATCTGTTCCTTCGTCAGCTTATCAATCGAAATCCCCATCGTCGCCAATTTGACGCGGGCGATCTGCTGGTCTTGTTCCGCGGGAATATCGTACACTTTATTCTGAAGCCGCTTGCCGCCCTTGTGGGCTTCCGCCAGCCGCAGTTGCGACATGAACTGGTTCGCGAACGACATATCCATTACCTCCGAGGGATGTCCTTCCGCCGCGGCGAGGTTCACGAGCCTGCCCTTCGCCAGCACGTAAATCCGGCGGCCGTTTTTCATCACATACTCTTCGTTGTCCTGCCGGACTTCCCGCACGGACTTGGTGAGTTTCTTGAGATGGTCTAAGTTTATTTCGCAATCGTAGTGCCCCGTGTTGCACACGATCGCGCCGTCCTTCATGCTCTTGAAATGCCGGTCAATAATGACATCCTTCACGCCCGTCGCCGTGATAAATATATCCCCGACCTTCGCCGCGTCGTCCATAGACATCACGCGAAAACCCTCAAGCGTCGCCTTGAGCGCGGCTGTGGCTTTCACCTCTGTGACAATCACGTTCGCACCCAGCCCTTTTGCGCGCAATGCCACGCCTTTGCCGCAATGCCCGAAGCCCGCCACGACGATGTTCTTGCCCGCGAGCAATACGCTCGTCGCGCGCAGAATACCGTCCAGCGTGGATTGTCCCGTGCCGTACACATTGTCGAAATCCCACTTCGTTTCGGCGTCGTTCACCGCGATGACGGGGTAGCGCAGAGCGCCGTCGTCCGCCATGGCGCGCAGGCGTTGCACGCCGGTCGTCGTCTCTTCCGTCCCGCCGATGATTGTCGTCTTCGCTAGCTCGGGATATTTATTGTGAATCGTAAAAATCAAATCTGCGCCGTCGTCTAACGTCAGGTTCGGCTTGAACTTCAGCGTCTCCTCGATACACCAGTAGAATTCTTTCACGTTCATGCCATGCCAAGCGAAAATCGGGTAGCCGTCCGCCGCCAGTGCCGCCGCGACGTCATCCTGCGTGGAAAGCGGGTTACAGCCGCTCCAGCTTACTTCCGCGCCGGCTTCGGCGAATGTCTTCACCAGCACTGCCGTTTCTTTTGTAACATGCAAACATCCCGCGATGCGATACCCTTTGAGCGGCTTCGTCTTGCGATATTGCTCGCGTAACGCCATCAACACGGGCATCCGCGACTCCGCCCACTCGATGCGCATCTTTCCCGCCTTGGCTAACGATATGTCCTTAACTTTGTATTTTCCTTTTTTCTCGTCCATTGGTTCCGTATCTCGTTAAATGGTTAATCGATAATTGGATAATATCAAGCGTTCTTTTTACTTTTACTTTCTACTTTTTACTTGTTACTTTATACTTTCTACTTGTTACTAACTTACCTCACCGCCTTCTGCAACTTTGAAACAAGGTCCAGTTTTTCCCACGTAAATTCTTTTTCCCTGCGCCCAAAGTGCCCGTACGCCGCCGTCTGCCGGTAGATCGGCCTGCGGAGGTTCAACCGTTTAATGATTCCTAAGGGAGTCATATCGACTTCCTTCATCAGCACGTTCGCCAACGCTTCGTCAGGCACAACGCCCGTGCCGAACGTCTGCACGAACAACGACACCGGCTCGCGTACGCCGATGGCATAGGCAACTTGAATCTGGCACTCGCTCGCCAATCCCGCCGCGACGATGTTCTTCGCAAGATGCCGGGCGGCGTATGCCGCGCTGCGGTCGACTTTCGTCGGGTCTTTGCCGGAAAACGACCCGCCGCCGTGCGGCGCGCGCCCGCCGTACGTATCCACGATAATCTTTCTGCCCGTCAGCCCGCTATCGCCGTGCGGACCACCGATTTCAAACCTGCCCGTCGGGTTCACGTAATACTTTGTTTTTTTATCGAGGAGGTTTTTCTGAAGCACTTTATTGACGACGTGATGAAGAACATCGTCGCGAATTTTTTTCTGCGACACATCCGGGTCGTGCTGTGTGGAAATCACCACCGAATCAATGCGGAGCGGTCTCTTGCCTTCGTATTCGACCGTCACCTGCGATTTTGCATCAGGGCGCAAATAGGGCATTAGCCCGTTGCGACGCTTGCGGATATCAGCCAGCCGATGCACGAGTCGGTGCGCGTACATGATAGGCATAGGCATATACTCGTCGGTTTCCGAGCATGCGTAGCCGAACATCATCCCCTGGTCGCCCGCCCCGCCACGATCGACGCCGCGCGCGATATCCGGCGACTGCGAATGGATGGCGGAGATGACCGAGCAGGATTCCGCATCAAACCGGTACGAGGCATCCGTATAGCCGATCTCCCGAATAACCCGCCGGACAATATCCTGCACTTCGATATATCCGTGCGTGGTAATTTCGCCGCCGACGAGCACCATGCCGGTCGTGACGAACGTTTCGCACGCGACGCGGGAATTCTTATCCTGCGCAAGCAGAGCGTCGAGAATGGCGTCCGAAATCTGGTCGCAGACTTTATCGGGATGTCCTTCGGAAACGGATTCCGAAGTAAATAGGTAGCGCATAGGGGGTTTCCTGAATGTAAAAATATTGAAACTTGCTGTGAGCAAAAGAACCTCCCCCTTTTTCCCCCTCTATGAGGGGGACAGGAAGAGTCTATCGGCAACGCAATTAATAAAACTCCAGCTCAGAAGAATCGCCGATGTTGATCCGTTTGAAACTTCCTTTGATGATGGCGCTTGTGCCGACGATGGAATCCTCGAGCATGGAGTTCGCCACCGTTGCGTCTTCGCTGATGATGGAATTCCGTATAACGGAATTTTCCACCTTCGCGCCGTCGGCAATCGCCGCATAGGGCCCTATCACGGAATTTTTCACGACTGCTTTCGGCGAGATATATACGGGCGGCTGTAAGACAACGCCATTCATTGAGGGCGGAGCGGGCAAACGGTCTAACAGAATACGGTTTGTTTCCAGCAATGTCTCCGGCTTGCCACAATCGTACCAGCCGTCGATGGTGTGCGTTTTCATCTTCTCGCCCTGGTCGATCATCATTTGCAGCGCGTCGGTAAGTTGAAACTCGTTCCGCGTCTTGATGCTCTTCTTGATCATCTCTTTGAGGCACTCCACGAGCTTATCCGGGTGCTCTATATAATAGAGACCCACCACGGCGAGATTGCTCGTCGGTTGTTCCGGTTTTTCCACCAGCCGTGTGATGAAACCGTTTTTCGTTTCCGCCACGCCGAAACGCCGCGCGTCTTCCACCTCTCGCACGCCGATGGTAGAGCTTCCGCTCTGCGTAAATCCCTTAAAGTCAACGTCGAAAATCGTATCGCCGAGTACGATGAGGATGGGGTCGCGGGAGATGGTGTGCTTCGAGAGATAAATTGCGTGTCCGAGTCCTAACCGCTCCTCCTGCTCGACGAAATCCACCTTAATGGAGTATTCCTTCAGGATGTAGTCTTTGATTTTGTCGCCGAGATAGCCCACCACGACGGTGACTTCCGTGAAGCCGTACTCGATGAGCCGGTCTAAAATGTGGCCGATAATCGGCTTGCCGGCGACGTTGAGAAGAACTTTCGGGACGGTATAGGTGTGCGGACGGAGGCGGCTTCCAACGCCTGCAACGGGTATGATAACGCGCATGTGCTCTGTGTTGTTTGTGAAACGGCGTCAAGATAACAAAGTATTGCCAGACAAACAAATGGATTCCTGCGTTTTCCAATTGCTTCTCTTATCTTTTGTCAGTATTCTTTTCACGATTTTTCTGCCGCCGTGCAGTCATTCAGCCTTCACTACATTCTTCAATAACGAAA
>DASWKY010000248.1:0-3672 GCA_036396395.1 Bacteroidota bacterium
TGAGAGCAACTACATCGGCATTAAGGCGGGTGTGGAGTTGGATCTTTTTCTTCATCCCAAACGCACAACTTTTTTTTATGGGCCGCGGGTGAGTCTGCACTTTCCAGTTTCGGAAAGCATTGTGAAAAACGTCATGTTCGCGACTGCGTATAGGTTACAAGAAAACGGTGAGCCGGTGCTCAGACAGTATCTGTTGGTAAATTTTTAAGGGCGAAGATTCGTACTCAAATCAAATTATTCCCTCATTATACTGTAAAAAAAGCCTCTACTTTTCAAAAACTATTTTTGAGAAAATAGTTTTCCGAGAACATCCTCCAACCCATCCTGTGGAGCCCCTTGCCACACCACACGTCCCTTACGGTCAATGACAAATGCATACGGAAATCCCTCAACAGCTTCTTTTTCTTCCGCCAGGTATTTCAAGGTTTTCTCTTCTGAGTCATTCACAAGCACATACTGCATTTTGTCGCCCATGTCTTGCACGAATTTTTTCAGCTTTGTCGCTTCCTCCCAACTATAACCGACCACCACAAGACCTTGCTTGCCGTATTTTTTTTGCAGGTTTGTTAACTCCGGAATGTTCTTGATGCACGGCAAGCACCACGTCCCCCACAGGTCGATCACATAAACTTTGCCATCGCCCCATTTGCCGATATCTCCCGGCTTTCCTTTGATCCAATCGGTGATATTCAACGTCGGAAATTCATCTAACTTCTGGGCTTCGGTTACAACATTCACTGTCAGGATCAGGATAAGAACAAAAAATAGTCTTTTCATGCTGATACTCCTTTACTTATTCGACTTAGTAAAAAAATACTTCGGTGGCTGACAACTCTATTATTTTTACTTCCATAAATTGATGGGCTTCCTATTGGGCTCGTTTGTGTTGGCGGGGTTATCGGGTATTACGAAAAAATGAAGAAGTAAGGGGTTAAATTTTTTCATTTGGCATTTAGACTTTGTCATTTGAACTTCTCGTCCTATTCCTTCTTCAAAATCATCAGCGACAGGTCGTCGCTTCGGTACGCCTCGCCGACGAACCGGTCGACGTCTCCCACAATCTCTTCCCCCAACGCTTGCGCCGAACGGCTCTTGGACGTCGCGAAGATATTCATGAGCCGATCTATGCCGTAGAACATCCCCTGCATGTTGCTCGCCTCCGTCACGCCGTCCGAGTACGCGACGAACATGTCCCCTGTGTTCATTTCGACGGTCTGCTCCTTGTACTTCGTCTTGCTCACTAACCCGAGCGCCGCCTCGCCCTTCTTCCGTTGGTTCTGCTTCGCCTTGCCGAGAATGACCGGCGGGTAGTGGCCTGCGTTCACGTAACGCACTTTGCCGGAGTTCGGTTTCAGCTCCACGTACAACAGCGACGCAAAAATATTCGGAAGGCTGTCGCGGTGAAAGATCTCATTTATTTTCGCGACGAGCTTGGAGAGCGGTCGGATATCCGGCGCAAGTGCGCGCACCGTCGCCTGAATCTTCGCGGTCAACAGCGCGGCTTTCAATCCCTTGCCGCTCACGTCTGCGAGTATCACGGCGGCTGAGCCGCGGTCGAGCTTGAGGAAATCGACAAGGTCGCCGCCCACTTCGTTTGCCGGGCGGGTAAAGAGCCACACCGACCAGCCGGGGAAGGACTGGTTTCGTTCGGGCGTAAGCGCCTGTTGAATTTTTCTGCCCGCTTCGAGTTCATCCCGCGCGAGCAGTTTATCTTTCAACTCAAGCATAAGCACGAGAACGAGAATCACGCTTCCGAAAAAATCCAGGTTCTGAATCTGCACGCCCTCGGCATTCATTTGCGGATTGAAGAAAACGAGGAAAATTCCAATCACCAGCAAGATGCGGCGGAAGGGCGTCACTTTCAACAGCATGCTTTTTAAAATCCACCACGTAAGAAAGAGCCAACGTTTCACAACGCTCATGGTTTTGAGGCGGTCTTTCTTCTCCGGGCTGATGTAGAACTCGCGGATTTCACGAAGTTCGCGAAGGAAGGTTGACCCAAAATCGCCGGAATGAATATCCTTCCTGAGCGCGTCTCGTAATCGCTGGTCTGAAGCCGGTTCGGTGTTCAACGGTTGAATACCCTCCTGACTATTATTGTCAACATATCATACGGAAAAATCACTAGATTGTTTAGGCTGAAAGGATATTTTCCCGTATACATTGAAACCTTTCTTGATTCTGTGACGTTATTTTACGAGCATTAGAGCATTCATTCATACCGGAGGACACGTTGAAATACTTTGTTCGCGTCGCTATCACGAATCTATTTCTGCTCACTCTTGTGAATGCTGTGTTTGCCAACGACCCGCGCGTAACGCGGACGCTTGAGCCGATGAGGCCCATCCTTGTTGACACGGCGCCC
Source organism: Bacteroidota bacterium (assembly GCA_036396395.1). Classification (GTDB taxonomy): domain Bacteria; phylum Bacteroidota; class Ignavibacteria; order UBA10030; family UBA10030; genus JAKEEG01. Next base: position 2,366 of record DASWKY010000248.1, read on the forward strand.
GTCATCGACGGGAAACTTGACGACGCCGTGTGGAGCCAAGCGCCGTATGTGACGGGGTTCAGAAGTTTTATTCCGGATTTCGGCAAGATGATTCCGGAATCGACGGTTGTGTACATGGCGTACGACCGCGAGAATTTATATTTCGCCTTCAAGTGCCTCGACCCCACTCCGTCGCTCATTAAGGCGGAGATCACCAACCGCGATAACAACCGTTCGCACGATTTCGTCTGCATCAATCTCGATTCGTTCAACGACCAGCAATCACTCTACGCGTTCTATGTCAACCCGCTCGGCATTCAGGGCGATAGCCGGTACGCCGCGGGCAACGAGGATTTCAGTGTGGACTTGATCTGGTACAGCGCGGGGGAAATTACCGATGAAGGATATACCGTGGAAATACAAATTCCGGTGAAGAGCATCCGCTACTCGGATAATAATCCGGTGGAGATGACGCTCTTCTTCGAGCGCAGAGTCAGCCGCCGGTCTGAACATGTTTCCTACCCGTCGCTCGACCCGAATAAGGGCTACCAATTCCTTACACAAATGCAGCCGATCATCTATCAAGGGCTTGAACCGTACAGTCTGTTCGAAGTCCTCCCGGCTGTCACCTACAGCCAAAAATACATCGCGCCGCAGGGCGATCTGGTTCGCGATGAAGACAAAGGCGAGTTGAGCCTCACGGTGAAATACGGCATCACTTCCAACCTGACGCTGGACGGAACGTATAACCCGGACTTCAGCCAGGTGGAAGCGGACGCGGGGCAAGTGGACGTAAATCTTCGCTACGGATTATTCTTCCCGGAGAAGCGATCGTTTTTCCTGGAGGGCACGGAAATTTTCAGTCTCTCCGCCACCGGCAACGCTCAAGTGGTGCATACGCGCACGATTGTTAATCCGCTGGTCGGTATTAAACTCTCCGGAAAAATCGGTGAGCGCAGTACGCTCGCTTCCATCTATGCAGTAGATGAATTGCTGGACCCTCAATCGCGAGCGACGGGCGAGAAAGCCGTGTTCCCGATCGTTCGGTACAAGTACGCGCTCGGCGAGGATAGCTACGTCGGCGGAATTTATACGGGCAGGGAACTTAGTAACAGTTCTAATCGCGTCGCGGGGACAGACGGCTTCGTACGGCTTTCCGCATCGGGATTTGTGGAATACCAGGCGCTCGTTTCGCGAACGACAGACAACACTGCCGACACGCAAGTTGACGGGTACGCGTTCACGACGGTCTATCGTAACGAGACGCGCGACCTTAATATACAACTTGGCGCTTCAAAGCTCTCAAAGGATTTTTCCGCCGACGCGGG
>DASWKY010000249.1:0-4403 GCA_036396395.1 Bacteroidota bacterium
TTTTGCGCGCGCGATGAGAATAGTAATGAGCGCGAGCACTGTCAATTGCGACGTAAAAGCCTTTGTCGAAGCAACGCCGATTTCAGGTCCGGCATGGATATAAACCCCTGCTAGAGTCTCACGCGCGATGGTGCTTCCGACAGAATTGACGATCCCAAGGACAGTCGCTCCTTTTGCTTTCGCTTCTCGTAATGCTGCGAGGGTATCGGCAGTTTCTCCACTCTGGCTGATGAGGAACACCACATCATCTTTTGTAATAATGGGATTGCGGTAGCGGAATTCCGACGCGTATTCAACTTCCGTTGGAACTTTGGCGATTTGCTCCAACATATATTCACCTACCAAGCCCGCGTGCCATGATGTTCCGCATCCGATCAGAATGATACGCCGGGCATTCAGCAGTTTATCCATCACCGGTTCCAACCCGCCTAATTTTACCGAGCCGTGATCTGCTTGCAAGCGGCCCCTCATCGCATTGCGGATGGTCTCCGGCTGTTCATGGATTTCCTTGAGCATAAAATGCTCGTAGCCGCCACGCTCGATTTGCTCCAATTCAAACGTAATCTCTTCGACAGATTTATTTATTTCAACATCGTCCAATGTTTTTGTTGTTACACGGTCTTTTGTCACCACGGCAACTTCCCCGTCTTCGAGGTAAGTCACTTTGCGCGTATGTGTAATTAGCGCAGACGCATCGGCGGCAATAAAATTCTCACCTTCCCCAAACCCGATCAGAAGCGGACTCCCCTTCCGTGCGACGACAAGCTTATCCGGCTCCCGTGTACTCATCACTACGAGACCGTAGGTACCTTCAACGTCCAACAAAGCAAGCCGAACTGCCTGCTCTAGGTTGTCTGTCTTCTTATAGAACTCTTCAATAAAGTGCGCGAGGATTTCTGTGTCTGTTTCCGAGATAAACCGGTGCCCGCTTGCAGTAAGTATTTTCTTGATGGCTAAGTAATTCTCGATAATACCGTTATGGACAACGGCAATTTCTCCCTTGCAATCGACATGCGGATGCGCATTCGTATCGTTTGGTTCACCGTGCGTAGCCCAGCGTGTATGACCGATGCCTGCGGTAGAAGAAATTCCATTGTTCTTCCAGAGCGTTTCCATTTCGATAAGTTTGCCGGCTTTTTTCTTGATCACTAATTTCCCGTCAGACAGTAAGGCTATACCGGATGAATCATACCCGCGGTATTCCTGACGTCTCAAGCCGTTCAACAAAATCGGAAGCGTGTCCTGTTTTCCAATATATCCTATAATACCGCACATACGTACTCCTATAGTAGAATTCCAACAACTGCCATCATTCTGCCTGAGCGTTCTTTCTCGCGCCGGTACGAATGAAACCGGTCCGGCGCACAAATGGTACAGTGCGGCGACGTTTCAATCTGTTCTATTGGTACACCAGCCGCTTGCAATTGGCGTTTATTTTCTAATTTGAGGTCGAGGTACACAGACCCGTTTTTGTGCGTAAGCACTGGCGACGAGAAATGCTCTGCAACCTCTACGCCGACTTGATAACAACAAACTCCGGCAGACGGTCCAATGTAAGCAACAATATGCTCAGGCTTTGAACCAAAAGCATCGGACATCAACGACATGCCTTTCTCCACAATTCTTTGCCTTGTCCCTCTCCAACCCGCATGAAGCGCCGCAACTGCTTTGGTGCGGGGATCCGCCAGAATAATCGGCACACAATCCGCAACGGAAATTCCCAGCCAAATACCCGGTGTCGCGCTTACGAGTCCATCGCAAGATTTATACTCACCACCAGCATCGACGGGTACTACTGTGGCTGAGTGGCATTGTTTGGGCAAGGCAATCTGCTCTGGTAGTATTCCTACACCATCAAAAAATCTGCGCCTATTCTCCGTGACATGTTCCTTAGCATCGCCTACAGAAAAGCTCATATTCATGCCATATGGCTCCGGGCTAACCCCGCCCACACGCGTGCTCATGGCAAAGCGAATAGCAGTTATTGCAGATAATTTTTGAGACGACACGACTTCCATCACGAAGCCGCTTGCAACGGAATGGTGATTGTAAACAGACTGCCTTTCCCGGTTTCGCTTTCAAGAATAATGGTGCCGTTCAAATCCTCAATAATCCTTTTGCAAATTGCCAAGCCTAAACCTGTGCCGTCTGTTTTTGTCGAAAAATTTGGCTCAAAAACTTTCGCTTGAATATTTTTCGGAATTCCCGGACCCGTATCGGAAAGCCGGATAATGCAGAGATGGTCTACAATCGTCGTCTCAATGGAAATCACTCCTCCTTGTTCCATGGCTTGCACACTATTGCGAATCAAATTGATAAATACCCTGTGCAATTCATCACTGTCCGCAACAACCGTAGGATGAATATCGTGAAATTTTGTGCGGAATTCAACGCCGCTAATTTCATGAAAGAGACCCACCGTTTCCTTAATCAGGCTGTGGAGGTCGACGCGTTCGAATTTTCTCTCCGGCATTCGGGCAAAATTTGAAAACTCGGATGCAATGCGTGAAAGCGCGTCAATCTGTTCAACGACCGTCTGCGTTACCCGCTCAACTAATGATTCAATATCAGGCGCTTTATCCCGGAATGCTGTGCGTAAATGCTGGACCGATAACTTCATTGGCGTAAGCGGATTCTTTATTTCATGTGCAACCTGCTTTGCCATTTCCTTCCATGCAAGTTCACGTTCAGCGCGGGAAATTTGTTCGCGACTGTGCTTTAACTCCTTCACCATTTCAGTGAAGGAGCCCATTAATTCCCCGACCTCATCCGAGGTTTGCGGGTCGAGGTGAATATCGAGGTCGCCGCGTCCCACTTTCCGTGATGCCTCAGAAAGCTGGCGTAACGGGCGGGATAAGCGATTGGCAAGCAAGAGACCTACAATGATAACGACAGCAAGAATAAGCGTATACACTCCGACGGTATACGAATTACGATACGCAAGCTCTTCGTCAATTTCTCGTTGGCGATAGAGAGCAGGAACTGCAATCACGCCAACGATTCGGTCGTTCAGCAGTAACGGTTTATACCCGACGGCATATTCGACTTCGCCAATTTGTTCGACATCACGGAAATAATTTTTTCCGAGTAAGACGGTATTCGCATACGCGCGCCCCGTCAACCTTGAGTCGAGAATCGCCGCGTGGTACAGCTCAGGCCGACTGCTTGCCTTAAGGGACGCGCTACGATATACACTGAAATCAATGCCGTACTCCGATGCTACCGTCTCGCAGAAGTCGTCCGTCATACCGTTCAAAAAATCGTCTTCGTCCAAGAATGCCTGTAACATTCTTCGTTCAAGAAGATTTAAATCTTCAGCGAGCCGGCGATTGATGTTGGAATCGAGTCTTTCCGCGGCAAGCTCACGGTTGTAATAACCGATAACAACTAACGAGAGCACTGTTAACAAGCTGAACGCAATAAACAATCGACCCCGAAAACCGACCGCACGAACCTCATGCTTTCTCCACTGGACGAAAAATCGTACAAGGAGAGAAAGAATATAGATACCCGCAAAGATCAAGGCAATTTTCACAATGTTAAATACATGCCAACGGATATCCGGGACTTCGAGCGCAAGTGAACGAACTATACCGGGCTGACTCTCATCCCTTGCGTACAGCACTTCAAATTCTTGCCTATCGTTTGTCTCTTCGCGCCAGAGAAAACGATGGGGCGACTCTGTAAATTCTTGGACAATATCTTCCTTGAGTGACTTGCCACGGTACAGCCTCTTGTCATTGGTAGAGGAAAGGACGCCTCCGCGATATTCCGATACGGTAAGTTCACGGAAATCGGCGTCGAATCGCTCACGTGTCACTGCCCGCAGTAATTCGGTCGCTTCACCGCGAAAGAGCGCCTCCTGGCTCGCCGAAAGCATGACGGCGGCGAAACCGACAACCCGCAAGTGTTGGTCGCGAAGCGTGCTCCACGCGCCGTAATATTTTACCACTCCACCCTGCACACGCCGGTCAACAACTTGAAGCACCTCTTCCTCTGCGTCAAACATGACCCGAAGTAATTCACTTTGCTCATAGGAAGTCAATCCCACCGCAAATCGGCTGACTTCCGCTCCCGTGGAATCATACAAGACGACCGCAGAATTGTACCCTTCCCTGCTCAAGAGCGATTGAGACCACAAGGAAAATGCAATGTCACTGTGACGCTCCGATTCCCCGTTGTCAGCGGCTTGCAAGCTCTCGACCATGGAATAATTATCCAACGCAACGCGTATTCCGTCATTGATGACAAACGAAAGCCATGAATCAACGGGCCGTGCAAGTTCATCCGCATAGAATTGCAGGTATTCTTTGTCTTTCTGATGGAGTTTGCTGTCTAACAATGTCACACAAAGCAATAATCCGGCTGCTATCATCCATCCGACCGTACGAGAAAAAAGTAGG
>DASWKY010000250.1:0-6164 GCA_036396395.1 Bacteroidota bacterium
TATCCGGGAAATGACACGAGTAGTGTCCAAAGGAGGGTATGTTGTCATTACCGTCCCGAATCGGTATAGTTATTATCGTATCATGTATCAACAGAATGTTCGACGAGGCATGCAATTGCATGTTGGTTACCAGTACTTTTACTCGTATTGGGAACTGAAAAACAAACTGATTTCTTCCGGGTTGAAGCCTCTTCGGTTTACTTCAGATATGAAGAACGTTGGCGACCTTCCCAAATGGTTGAGAGGAGTGTTGCTCCCCCTTCGCCTATTCGGTGACCGTATGGGATTTATCGCACAAAAGCAGCCATAAAGCACCATGAAGCAGTCAGACAAAACTACATCAACAAACTTGAAGGTTCATCTCATTGTACTTTCAGGAGATGCAGAGTTCATTCAGGAGCACATCGCTATTCTAACAGGCAGTGCTGAAGTAACGGCCACGCAGTTAGTCGAAAAAGCAATCATCCGTTTTCGTGAAATGTTTCGGCTCGTGAGAAATACACCAAAGAACTCCGTGCTGTGTTTCGGTTGTAAAGACCTTGAAGTGCAACGCTATCAATTTGTGTTAAAGTCGTACTTGCTTCTTGGGCGTGCCAAGCGCCGGTTTCTCATCGACGAGCAGGGAAAAAAAATCGAGTTTGGTTTTCCCGGATATTTCTTTCTGGATGTCCCCAGGTTCGTTGTCGAGTTGTTTGCGAGTGCGCTTGTTATTGTTGTTGTGTATATCCGGCTTTTGTTGTTGCGGTCAACATTGAGCGAGAAGAAAACACGAGAGTAAATCAAGATTCAAACAATAATAGTACAATGAGGGAACAAACAGACGGTGCGTTAAAAGAAAAAGTGCGCGCATACTGGAATGCCCATCCGTGCGGCACACAATTCTCCAGCACCGAGTGGGGCACGAGGGAATTTTTCGAGGAAGCCGAGCGTGTTCGGTATACCGCCCAGCCGTTTATGCACGAGCTTGCCGGTTTCGACCGGTTTTCCGGCAAACAGGTGTTGGAGGTCGGGTGCGGGCTTGGGACGGATTTGCTCCAGTTTGCACGGGGCGGCGCGCATGTCACCGGAGTCGATTTAACAGCCCAAAGCATAGAACTTGCAAAGGCACGGTTCGCGCAACAAGGCATTCCGGTTCGCGCTCTTGTGGCGGATGCGGAGCATCTTCCGTTTGAAGACAACTCGTTTGACGTCGTATATTCATTTGGCGTTCTGCACCACACACCCAATACGGAGCGAGCAATTGAAGAAGCGTACCGTGTCCTCAAGCCGGGCGGAAGAATTATTTTGATGCTCTATCACAAGCACTCGCTCCATGTGTATCTCGGCGTTCCGCTGTTCTGGCTTTCTAACAAGCTTCGGAACAACAAATTTTCCGCTTTTGAAGATTGGATACGCGTGTATGACGGGGAGGAAAACCCTCTCGGCAAGGCATATTCCCGTTCAGAAATCCGAGGGATGATGCGACAGTTTTCGAATGTTACGGCTACGGTCTACGACCCGATCAGGCGAAGAATTCCACAAGCGCTCAATGCGATCAACCAATTTCTGTTCGCCCGGTGGCTTGGCTTCTGGGTAGTCATGAAAGGGGAGAAGTAAGCATCTGTGAAAGCAATGTTTCTCCGTACGGATTATTACGGGCATGCCAGCGTTGGCGGCTCGTTCTCGCACACGAAAGGATTTTTGGATGGACTTCAACAGTTAGGACATGAATCTTTCGTTGTTTCAAGCGGAGCACTGCCGCTTTCACCAGCAACGCCGTTTTACCACGTACCGTACTCGCGTCTGTTTCAAAACCTTCCTGAAGTGCTTTCCATCGCGTATAATACAACACTCGTACGCCGCGCACGGCGGATCATTCGGCGAGAGCGACCGGATTTTATCTACCATCGTCATAGCGAATTTCATTTCTCGAGTTCGGCGCTTGCGCGAGAATCTGGCATTCCCCTCGTACTGGAATTTAACGGCTCAGAGGTTTGGGTAAAGAAACATTGGGGCATCGTTTACCTGGAAGTCATCCTCCGCCTCGCGGAAGAAGTTCAACTGCTACGCGCGGATATCATAGCCGTTGTTTCTCAAATCATTAAAGATGACCTTGTTCGATTAGGCGTTGATGAGAAAAAAATTCTGGTAAATCCCAACGGGGTTGATCCTGACCAGTTTCACCCTGAAGTGGATGGGTCGCCAATCCGTCATCAATATGAGCTAGAGGGAAAAATTATTGCCGGCTTCGTTGGTACATTCGGGGCGTGGCACGGCGTCGAGGTAATGGCGCGGGCAATCAAACCGACGGTAGAAAAAGACCGAAGCGTACATTTCTTTATTGTTGGAGATGGTGCATTACGGGCAGAAGTGGAACGGATCATTCGTGACGACGGCGTGGGAGAGTTCGTGACGCTCACCGGGTCGGTATCTCATTCAGAGATACCGAAATACCTTGCGGCGTGCGATATCCTGCTTTCGCCCCATGTTCATAATGCGGACGGGACACAATTTTTCGGTTCCCCCACGAAATTGTTCGAGTATATGGCGATGGCGAAGCCCATTGTTGCCAGCGGTGTCGGGCAAATCGGAGATATTATCCAAGACGGAGAAAACGGCTTGCTGATGAAGGAGCGAGACCACACAGACCTGGCGGAAAAAATTCTCATGCTCTGCCGTGATGTTTCCCTGCGCGAGCGTCTTGGCGCCGCCGCTCGGCATGATGCGATTCAACGTTATTCGTGGAAACAAAACGCACAGCGGGTTATTGACGCCGTCCAACCCTTACTAAACCGCTAACCTGTGGAACGAACCCTCGCACATTACTGGAAACTCATCGAGCACCGGATCATAAAGCCGCGGTGGTGGCGCACGGTTCTCGCCGGGCGTCTCCAGAGATTAGCGGACGATGATTTCCAACGCCTCTTTCCATATAAAGCTCCCGGCGATGAGTGGTTAGAGGAGTTTCATGCACGCGCGAGATTTCGTTTTTTCTTTCACCCGCGCAATCGGAAAGATTTTTTTCTCCATCAATTGACTCATACGCAGAATCATGACCAGATTATTCAAGAGGCCGAAGAAACAGTAGAGAATAAATTCCAGACTCTCGGCTCGCCGCTTACACCGCTCGGCGATACAATTAACTGGCAGTGCGATTTTAAGAGCGGCAAAGAGTGGTCCGTAGCGCCCACACACGAATTAGATATCCTCGACCTCGGCAACCCCTCTGATGTGAAAGTCCCATGGGAATTAAGCAGATTCCATCAAGTCTGGTGGTTGGGCAAGGCATACTGGCTGACGCATAACGAGCGCTACGCGGAGAAATTTCGAGACCTCGTTAACGATTGGATAGACCATAATCCCGTCGGGAAAGGCGTTAACTGGAACATTGCCATGGAAGCGGCAATTCGGTCTTGTAACTGGATTGCGGGCTATTATTTTTTCTGCGAATCCAAATCGTGCTCAAACGAATTTTGGTTGAGGTTCCTGAAGAGCTTGTACGTACACGGAGTGTTTATCCGGAATAATTTAGAATATTCCCGCAAGAGCGGGAATCATTTTCTTTCGAATCTGGTCGGACTGATTTTTCTCGGCATCATATTTTCAGATACGCGTTCTGGGAAGGAGTGGCTGAAGTTTGGCATTAGTTTCATGACCCAAGAAATAGAGCGACAAGTAACTCCCGACGGCGTGGACTACGAAAAGTCCACAAGCTATCATCGGTTGGTGTTGGAATTGTTCACCGCGACGACAATCCTGTGCCAGAGAAATAATATTCAATTTGAGCGAGCGTATATGGAGCGGCTCGAACGGATGTTCGAATTCATGTTGCATTATACAAGACCGGATGGTTCTATCCCGCTCGTTGGCGATGCAGATGACGGCAGGCTGTTTCGGTTTTCCGCCGGGGAGAACATGAACGATCACAGGCATTTACTTTCGGTTGGGGCGATTCTCTTTGGTCGAAGCGACTTCAAACACGCGGCCGGAAGGTTTTCTCAAGACACACACTGGTATTTCGGTGGCGAGGGATTTGAGAAGCATCAGCTATTGAGAAGAGAGCCGAAGCCGCTCGTTTCTCGTGCCTTTCGAGAAGGTGGATTTTATATCATGCGGAGCGAGAGCGCTCACGCATTTATTGATGCCGGGGATATCGGCATGGACGGTCGAGGGGGACACGGGCACAATGATACACTGAGCTTTGAATTATGGGCGCATGGCAAGCCGTTCATTGTCGATTCCGGCACCTACGCATACACGTTTGACGTTGAGGCGCGGCAAGCCTTCCGAAGTACATGCGCGCATAATACGGTGGAAGTGGACGAGGAGGAAATCGCAGAGTTTGCGGGATTCTGGTCTATCAAAGAAGACCTTACAAAGCCCAAAGTCATAGAGTGGAACACAACCGACCGCCATGACGTCCTAGAAGCGGAGCACTACGGCTACACTCGACTCCCGAGGTCCGTTATCCACCGACGAAGGTTTGAATTTGATAAACAAACAACGGCTCTCACAATAACCGATACTCTCACGGGTTCTGGTTTGCACCACCTGCAATCACGGTTTCATTTTCATCCGGACGTAGAAGTTACAAAACTAGACGAGAAGCGCTTTCAACTTTCCGCGGGGAATGTGCGAGCGGCCATTGAGCTCAGCGAATCTGCAGAGCTTGTCGATACATTCTTTTCGCCGAGTTACGGAGTGCGATTCCCAAATAAAGCATTACAGGTACGGGTTACTTCTCAGTTGCCGAAAACTCTTACAGTTTGCATTACCCCATCGGCATCGTAATGATAAACGTGGTGCCTTTGCCTTCAGACGATTTCACTTCGATTTTCCCTCCCTGCATGTCGATCGTTCGTTTGGCGAGAGCGAGATTTAAGCCCACGCCGCGTTCTTGAACAATCTTCACGAACGGCTCGAACACTTTATCAAGAAACGCCGCCGGGATGCCGCTCCCGTTGTTCTCGATGGTAATGACAAGCGTGTTATTCGATGACGCCGTTGTCAACTTTATTGTGCCGTCGGGCGGGACGTAGTTGACCGAATAATTAATAATATTGATCATTGCCCTCGTGATGCGGTCGTAATCGAGAGAGGCACTGCCCTGGTAGCCCTGTTGCACTTCGAATTTTATTCTTTCGCGCTCCAAGTCGGGGCGCACCGTTTGCTCCACATACCCGATGACGAGCGGAACCCGTGCAGACATTTTGTTTGCTTTCAGATCGCCCGTGGTAAACTCGAGCAAGTCCTGCGTAATTTTCTGCATCGCCTCCACTGAATGTTTCGTCGTCTCAAATGCCAGCTTGCGCTGTTCTTCCGTATCGCTTCGCTGAAGCCTGTCCACCGACGTCAGGATTTCTCGCATCGGTGCGCGGAAATCGCGTATAAGCGACTGTGCAATTTGCCCGACGGCGGATGTGCGCAACGCGTCCTGACTTTGTTTCAAGGCTTTGCGCATCCGGTCGAACGAATCGGCGAGTATCCCCAATTCGTCGTTCGATTTCTTCATTCTCACATCGTAATTCAGATTGCCCTTGCGCAATTCTTCCGTAGCCGTGACGAGGCTGTTCACAGGTTTTTGGATTAAAGAGCGATAAAAAATAAATCCGATGGCGAGAGACGCCACTGCGAAGCCGAGTGAAATCAGCGCCGTGCGGTTGGAGTTGGCGCGTATGGACCGGTTGATTTCCGTAAGCGGCAGTTTCACATGAGCGACACCGAGAATGTGCCCGACGTCCACATCATGACACTCCATACATTTTCCTTCCGCTTTGAAGGGAATAATCGCCTCAAAATCGTCTTCTCGCCGCACGTACATCGCATTGCCCGTCGTGAATACCTCGTCGCCGATAGCGCCTTTTTGCATTGCTTCATTCATACGAGCTGTCAGCCGCGCAATGCGGGCGCTATCGTCTTGCAGGTCTTGCCGCAAGTGCAGGTTATCCGGACGGATACGAATGTAGAGGTCGAGCAACCCGCCCGCAGTGCGGATTTTATTCAGAAAACTATCCTCCACCTGGTACTTATCTACCATCTGCGAGACGAGCGCTTCGCGTACGATGTGAGCTTTCTGGAACGCCGCATCTTTCGCCTGCTCCAACATTTGTTCTTCGGACGCCTGAATTGTCAGTTCGTAGCTTCCAATAATGGCGATGATGAAGAGTGGAACAAAGGTCGCGAGA
>DASWKY010000251.1:0-3269 GCA_036396395.1 Bacteroidota bacterium
ATTCCCGCCAACGACGACGCGCTGAAATCCGTTCAATTGATTACGAAAGCGATCGCGGACGCTGTGCAGGAAGGCGCGCAGAGAGCGGCGTCTCAGCGGGCAATTGAAGCGGAACAGAAAGAAGCGGCGGCAGCGCAAGCCGACGGCGCTGAAAAACCGAAGGTGTAACTTACGAACGAAAGAACGTTGACGATTATGACAGCAATATCTTCAGACCTGATTAAGCAATTACGCGATAAGACGGGAGCGGGGATGATGGACTGCAAGCGCGCGCTCGAAGAAACCGGCGGCGACATAGAAAAAGCCATCGAGCACCTGCGCAAGAAGGGCGCCGCAACTGCCGCAAAGCGCGCCGACAAAGCCGCGAACCAAGGCGTGGTGGAATCCTACATCCACGCCGGCGGACGCATCGGGGCGATGGTGGAACTCAACTGCGAGACCGACTTTGTCGCGAAGACGCCCGACTTCAAACAGCTTGCGCACGATATCGCCATGCAGATTACCGCGATGAACCCGCAATATATCGGACGCGAGGACATCGAGAAATCTGTCATCGACAAAGAAATCGAAATTTACACGACGCAGGCGGTCAACGAGGGCAAGCCGGCGAACATCGCCGAGAAAATCGCCCAGGGGCGGCTGGATAAATTTTACCAGGAAGTCTGCCTGATGGAGCAAAGTTTTATCAAAGATTCCGGCAAAACCATCAAGGATTTGCTGGACGAGGCGACCGGGAAAGTCGGCGAGAAAGTCGTGATCCGGCGCTATAAGAGGTTCCAACTTGGCGAGGACAATTAACTTTCATAAAAATCCCGAAGCGATTCGGGATTTTTTTTCGTACATTTATTCGGGCAGAATGACACGATGAACTCCCTCAAATACAAACGCATTCTTCTGAAACTCAGCGGCGAAGCGCTGATGGGCAAGCTCGACTATGGGATTGATTCCGACGTCGTAAAGTTATTTGCGGAGGAAATCAAATCCGTGAGCGAGTTGGGCGTGCAGGTGGGCATCGTCATCGGCGGTGGGAACATTTACCGCGGAGTGGAGAACTCAAGCGACGGCATTGATAAGGTAACGGGCGACCACATGGGCATGCTCGCAACGGTGATCAACGCACTGGCGCTCCAAAGCGCGCTGGAACATAAGGGACTCTACACCCGTTGTCTTTCCGCCATCAACATGGATAAAATCGCGGAGCCGTTCATCCGCCGCCGCGCCATCAGGCATCTCGAAAAAAGCCGCATTGTGATTTTCGCCGCCGGCACCGGCAACCCGTACTTCACGACGGATACCGCCGCCGCGCTCCGCGCCATCGAAATCGAAGCCGACGTGATTATCAAGGGCACGCGAGTGGACGGGGTGTTCGACAGCGACCCGGAGAAAAACGCGACCGCTGTGCATTTCCCGGAAATTTCCTACGCCGACGTGCTGAAAAACAACCTCCGCGTCATGGACTTGACGGCGATTACACTTTCTAAAGAGAACGCGTTGCCGATTATTGTGTTCAATATGAACAAGCCCGGCAACCTGAAGCGGCTGGTGATGGGCGAACAAGTCGGCTCACGCGTTGTTGATTTGCCTGCGAAGAAATAATTATTGGTAGCTGCAGACTTTGCGTTTTTTGCATCCCGCCGCATATTGGCGGGACAGTCTGCGCATTTTCTCCTACAATTCAAGAGGCACTATGCAACTCACCACTTCAAAGGACATCCTGAAGAACGCCGACGACCGGATGAAGAAGGCGGTGGAGGTCGTGCGCGAAGAGCTTGTGAAAATCCGGACCGGCAAAGCGACCACCGCGCTGTTGGACGGCGTGAAGGTTGACTACTACGGCAACCCGACGCCGCTCAACCAGCTTGCCAACATCAGCACGCCGGACGTGCATACGATCTCCGTTCAGCCGTGGGATAAAGGCTCGATGCAGGCGATTGATAAAGCTATTCAATCGGCGAACCTCGGGCTGAACCCGGTCAACGACGGTACGATTATCCGCGTGCCGATTCCCCCGCTCAACGAAGAGCGCCGCAAAGAACTTGTGAAGCTCGTGAAGAAATTCGGCGAGGAAGGCAAAATCGCCATCCGCAACGTGCGCCGGGACGCCATCGAGAACCTGAAGAAAGCGGAGAAGGATTCGCATATGCCGGAAGACGAGCGCAAACGCTCCGAGCAGGACGCGCAGAAGGCGACCGATAAGTATATCAAGGACATTGATAACCTGCTTGCGATGAAGGAAAAGGAAATCATGGAAGTGTAAGACAGTTGCCAGTTATCAGTTGTCAGTTTCCAGTTAAAAGCCCGGCCCTTGGTTGGGCTTTTTGTTTTTTTCCTTAAAAAGTGGTAAGTAGAGACTTCTGAAAAATAGAATTACGATGTCATTCCGAGGAGTGAAGCGACGAGGAATCTCGTTTTTCCCTCTAAATTCGAAGATGAGATTTCTCGCTTCGCTCGGAATGACATAGTATTTAGGATTTTTTGGAAGTCTCAAGTATTGATGAGCTTAACTCCCGTTTTCCCTTCCCTAAATTTTAGGGAGGGGGTAGGGGGATGGGTTCCGACTAATAACGAGAATAGGAAGCAATAATGCCGCCACAACTCACTATCACCCCCGCAACCGAACAGGACATTCCGCTGATACTTACCTTTATTAGAGGATTAGCGGAATACGAGCGGCTCGCGCACGAGTGCGTTGCCGACGAAGCGGCATTGAAGGAAACGCTCTTCGGCGCGCGGCGATACGCAGAAGTCGTGATCGCCCGCTACGACGGCACGCCCGCCGGGTTCGCGCTGTTCTTCCATAACTATTCGACGTTCCTCGCCAAGCCCGGAATTTATCTGGAAGATTTGTTTGTGTTTCCGGAGTTTCGCAGTAAGGGCATCGGCAAGGCGTTGCTCGTGCATCTCGCAAAACTCGCGAAAGAGCGCAACTGCGGGCGCCTGGAGTGGTGGGTGCTCGACTGGAATGAGTCGGCCATCAAGTTCTACAAGAAGCTCCGCGCCGTGCCGATGAGCGACTGGACGGTCTTTCGCGTAACGGGCGAGGCGCTGGAGAAGCTGGCGGGGGAGAGTGTGTAACATTTTTAGTACATTATCGTAGATTAATATATCTTAAGCACCGAAAGGAACATCCCATGTCCCCAGAACCCAAGCGTTTATACCGCAGTCGAACGAATAAAGTCATAGCCGGCGTATGCGGCGGCGTGGCCGAGTATTTGGACATGGACCCGACGCTCGTCCGCATCGTCTGGGTGCTCTTTACGATTTTTGGT
>DASWKY010000252.1:0-2834 GCA_036396395.1 Bacteroidota bacterium
TACGGCAGGCTAAAGACGCTGTAAGACGGCGAGAAGCCCTCCAACACGCTGGTGGAGACTTTGGTAATGCCGAGACTGCCGATCTGCAAAAGTTCGATCAGCTCGCGTTCTGTGCCCAACTGCTGGCTTGGGTACAAGTCAATGCGCATCTTACCGTCCGATTTTTCGGCGACGCGCTTCGCCATAAATTCCATCGCGATGTGTACGGGGTGGGTTGCATCCAGCCCGTGGGCAAGCTTAATGACGGTCACGTCGCTCTGCTTGCCGCAGGCGGAGAGAAGTACCAGTATTGCTATGGAGAATGCGTATCGCATAAGCGTTGTTGAACGTGGCTAAAAGCTATCTCAATAACACGCGTAAAGGGCTAAAGCCCCATTTTTTTTGTTTTTATTTCCCCGACCTAAAGGTCGGGGCTATGCTTCGCCCCGAAGGGCGAGGGGACAAAATCCAGAAAATTTTTCAGGGTTGTAACCCCCTGCGGCTCACACAACGAGCCGCGCCTGCCTGCCGGCACGCAGGTCCCCCTTTTGAAAAGGGGGACAAAATACAGGCAAAACCTTTTTCACCTCTTTACCAAGGAGGGGAGTCCGCTGACCAGCCCCTGTGTTTGTATCGGGGAGGCGGACAGGATTGTAACCCGACTCGAATTAGTTCGTTACACTACACTGTTTCTAATACTTGCCCGCGAATTCTTTTTGCCAGTGCATGATGTTCCAGTCGCGGTCAACTTTGGGGTCGAGCGCCGCCATCAGCCACACGAAGTTCATGCCGAACCCCGGCGCGGCGACATTCGGGTGGTAGCCCTTGGTGATGATGACTGCGTCGTCTTCGAACACAGGCTCGACGACGTACGGTTTTTTCATGTCGTCATACATCATCTGGATGCCGAACCCCGGCTTTGGCATTTCGATGTAGAGATATACTTCTTCTTTCGAAGTGCCATGCTCGTGCGGAGGCCAGCTTGTCCAGTTGCCCGGCGAGCCGAAGGTGACGCCGCATAACAGCCGGTCCGCAGGGACGTTCACGTCAATCGTCTTGTTTATTTCGCGCTGGTAACTTTCTTTTCCGGCGGCGGTATGGTAATTCGGGTCGCCCTCTACTTTTTCAAACGGGATGAATAGTACAGCGCCCGGCTTCTTGGTCGGCGCGGACGCTTCGACGACGTCGATCGTGTTCGACGTCGATACTTCGTAGGTATGTCCCGGCGGAATATAGAGCGTATCGTACGGCTTGACGGCATACGGCGTGCCGTCCACCCTGACCACTCCCTCGCCTTTCAAACAGATGAGCGATACTTCGCGTCCCTTCGAGGTTGCGGCAACGCTGTTCTTTCTTTGATTGAGGATAATTCTGCCGCAGGAGAGCGCTTTGAGCGGCGTGTTCCTCGGCGTCATCATGATGTTTCTGCCGAGTTTCTTTGCGGTATTCCGCACAACGAATTTATTTTTTGGCATGGCTTGGTATCCTTGTGTTGTTTGATAGAATTCGCAGGCTACCGTCTTTACTGCATCATTATCGTAAAGGACATGTTCAAACGAGCGGCGTTACGTTTCTGCATTTCTCTCAACTCTTCGACGCTCCACATCTTCCCCGTCTCGCCTTCCCACACGGAGGAAATCAAAAACCGCAGGGGTTTGCCCGGTTCCAGTTTTATCAAGACAAGGTCATTATACTTATCTTCTGCCTTTTCCACAATACTCTTCGAACTGAATTGCAGGTCCATGAATAGTTCATCGCCCGCACGGGATTGTTTCCCGGTGCTGGTCAGCCGCCCGTGCTCGGGATTCCAGGCCACGCTCGATGAATCATGCTTCACGATTCCGGTCACGAGCGTTCTCGCCGCACCGTTGTGCAGAATGACGCGGTGCTCCATCACACGTTCGCCTGCATAGATGGTAAAAACAGAGGAAACATCGACCTTTTCACCGCCCACGTCCCAACCGTAATAATCCACCCGCACGACCGCGCGAACGGGTCCGCGAGCAATAATGCGGCTTCGGCGCCGCTCAAGAGTAAGCGGTTTGTGTACGGAATCCCCGACCCAGAACGCGATACCGCCTACGCCGAGCGAGGGACCCACATGAAGAGGATCCATCCCCCAATCGGTGTTTTGCTGGTAGTCGATGAGAGTCGAGCCGATAAATTTCCACTGCAAGCCGCGCCGCCGCTTGGCTTGAATATCCACTGCGTTGCGCTCGTCGAGGTACACACGGTACCCGACGAGTTCAGATTCCCAGCCCACCCCGTCGAACCGGTAGAGCGTTTGGTCGCGCTTCAGTCCGGGTCCGTCGTCGTCATCCAGCGATTGAAGCACGCCGTCCACGCGTTTCCAGTTTTGCGCGTCGGTGGAAACAGCGAGATGCGAGGCGCCGGAAAATTGCTCCGTCGTATCCCGCACTGTAAAGGTACGCGATTGTTTCGGGGCGAAATCAGCAAGCCACACGACCTCATCGGGCGTGCCGTTCTGGTCAATGTCGTCCGCTTGATACACATACCAGCGTCCGGCGTCGTCAACGATGCGAAGGGTCGATTGCCGCGCATTCGCCAATTTTGAAATAATGCGCGCCCACTCGACGACAACAGGCTCATTCTGCCGCGCCAACGATGAGGGGTTCGTCACGGTGATGGTCAGATGTTGCGCGCACGCTGAGTTTGTTAGAAAAAAAACTGTGATAAGTAATACCATACTGGTTTGAATACCGATGTTTTTCATACGTTCTTAATCCAGAATGAGTAAGTCGGGACGTTTGACGTGCGTTCCATTCACTTCAACATCTACCGAGGGCCAGCGTTGGTCGAATGTCAGCACTTCGTATCCGCTCTCGCCGGAGACG
>DASWKY010000253.1:0-2378 GCA_036396395.1 Bacteroidota bacterium
TATTGCAGGGAATATCGCCGCTCGACTATCAAAGATCGACCCGGCAAACGGAGAGTACTACCGGAAGAATGCCGAGCAGTTTCAGGCAAGGCTGGATTCCGAATTGTTCGGTGATGAACTTCTGAAGGCTGTCGGTGCCAAAGCAGGGGATATTCTGAGCAGGAAAGCGAAGAACAATGAACTGATGGAATGGCTGGAATCAAAAAACCTTTCCTCATTACTGGGTGGCTGGTTGAAGAAGGCGTCGAAGCTGAGCGGAAAAAAGATTGTCACTTATCACAAAACCTACGTATATTTCGCGGACCGATTTGGTTTACACATTGCCGGCGAATTAGAAGACAAGCCGGGCATTCCACCCCCGCCCCAACGACGCGATGCCGTTATCGAGATGATCACCCGCGAACATATTCCTCTTATTCTGAACGATAATTTCTACTCACGCGAAGCAGCGGAGTATGTTTCAAATAAAACCTCTGCGAAGGTCGTCGTCACATATATAGACGTGGGTGCGTCGGAGGAAGTGGATACGTACGAAAAGCTTATTTCAAGCCTTGTAGAACACATTGCGATAGCCTTGTGAGGCGGCGAATCTTCAGGTAACCGACGTATGGAAAATATCTTTTATCTTCCTTCGAGCATGATGTGGCCGCTCGCCGCTTGTTTGGTCTTGACGGGCATTCACGTGTACCTTGGTGTACACGTGATCGCCCGCAAGGTGATTTTTGTCGATCTCGCCCTCGCGCAAATAGCCGCTCTTGGTACTGTCGTCGGTGTCTTGCTCGGTTACGAAATATCCAAGGACGCGACAGAATTATATTTTTATTCGCTGGCGTTCACAATTTTTGGCGCGTTTGTTTTTTCGATTACGCGTATGAAGGGAGAGCGTGTGCCGCACGAGGCGATTATCGGCATTGTGTATGCAGTCACGTTTGCCGCAACAATTCTTGTGCTCTCGCGCAGCGCGTTAGGACCGCAAGAGCTTGACCATATCATCAAAGGCGAGCTTCTGTGGGTGCAATCAGGCACGGTGATCAAGACGGCGATTATCTACGCGCTCGTCGGGTTGTTTCATTTTATTTTCCGCAAGCAATTTATGGCAATCTCAGTTGATTCTGTGAAGGCGGATGAAGAGGGTATTAACGTTCGGCTATGGGATTTTCTCTTTTACATGTCCTTTGGATTCGTGATCACCAGTTCGGTCTCGATTGCCGGGGTCTTCCTTGTATTTAGCTATCTGGTTATTCCGGCGGTCGGAGCAATGTTATTTTCGGATAAGCTGAGTACCAGATTGCTTATCGGCTGGATAGGCGGCGCGTTGATCAGCATTCTTGGAGTCAAGCTATCTTGGGACACGGGACTTCCGACGAGTCCCCTGATTGTTTGTTTGCTTGCCGCCGCGTTGCTTGTGGGAGGGATGGTTCGGTACGTTCGCACTTCCAATAACACGCTCATTGCGCTTCGCAATTTGTTTCTCTATGTTCTCGTTGCCGGTTTGTTTATTGCGGGTGTGTTCTTCATGAGGAAGCCGCAAGAAGACCCGCTGGAACACACTGTACATATGCTCGAGAGCAAGATCAGTACTGATCGATTGACAGCGATAGGAAATTTACAGGAATTTGCAGACACCAAGGAACAATGGCTTCCGCTCGTTGTCGAGCGGCTCACGGATGACGATGCGGAGGTGCGCAGGTCTGCCGTGGAGTTGTTGATTGCTTTGCGGGAAAAAAGGTATTTGCCGAATATTCTCGCCTTAGTGCAAGATAAATCCGACCAGGTGCGGCGGAGTGTCCTGAATGCCGTGAAAGCTTTCGGTGAAAGCCGCGATGGTGAAACTCTCATTCGAGCCGCACAAACTGAAGAAGACCCTGAGCTGAAGCTCGCACTTCTTTCAACAGCTTTTGAGATAGGCGATATGAATGCGTGCCTTCCGCTTGCAGTGATCGCACGGGAAAACGGAATTTTTGCTGAAGATGCATATGACGTTCTGCGCGCACATGTGCAACTGGAATTCTCCAGAGCAGAGATTGATAAGTTTCTTTCATGGTGGTCGTTAAATAAAAATAAAATCGTGTGGGATGGACCCACAAAAATGTTCGTCGTTCAACGACGTACGGAAAAACATGGGTAGTATATAGGATGTTTTTTCTATGACACTAAACAATAAAGTCGCATTGGTAACGGGCGGTACCGGCGCGCTTGGCTCGGTTATTGTCCAGCGGTTTCTTGCCGAGGGGGCGAAGGTTGCCGCGACGTATTTTAGTGAAAAAGAGAAACTCCCAGCCCCTCACAAAGCCCTCAAGTTTATTCAAGCGAACGTTTCGGATGAAACCGATGTTATTAAATTGTTCGACGCCGTCATCGCACAGTTCGGCAGGGTT
>DASWKY010000254.1:0-5148 GCA_036396395.1 Bacteroidota bacterium
TCATGGGTTCCAACGCGGCGCCGAACTTGCTCTTCGTGTCGCGCGCGCCTTTGGCAATCGCTTTGACCTTTCCGTACCGGCGTGTGTAGAACGTGACAATCTTGCTCGTGTCGCGGTACCGCATGGATTTCAACACCATAGCGTCGGTCTTCGTAATCACGATAGCGCCCCGGCTGAAGTCTTTGTAGACGGTTCGGACACCTTTGACCGCAGTTCAGCAAGCGATTCTTTCGTCGGACGCTCCACAACACCGTGTTCGGTGATGATGGCTGAAATAAGTTCATGGGGAGTCACA
The DNA here is from genome assembly GCA_036396395.1 of Bacteroidota bacterium. Taxonomy (GTDB): domain Bacteria; phylum Bacteroidota; class Ignavibacteria; order UBA10030; family UBA10030; genus JAKEEG01. The sequence continues at coordinate 296 of DASWKY010000254.1, forward strand.
TCAAATGCCGGGTTGTCTATTTCTATCCCCTGCTGAGACAACAAGCTATCAAAGAACGGTGAAACTTCCGACTTCGCCCGCTGCTCGATAGTAATAGCATCCCCGGAGGAAATGTCAAAATCCATTGTCGAGCTTGGAGCCGCAATATAGAACGGCACGCGATGATATTTCGCAAGAACCGCCAACGCGTAGGTGCCGATTTTATTCGCGGCGTCTCCGTTGGCGGCAATACGGTCTGCCCCGACGATGACGGCGGTAACACGTCCGCTCTGCATGAGAAATCCCGCCGCGCTATCCACAACAAGCGTAGCGGGAATGTTGAGCTTTCCTAACTCCCAAGCTGTTAACCGCGACCCTTGAAGCAACGGCCGGGTTTCATCTATATAGACGAGCGAAAGTTTTTTAAGTTCCCATGCAGTTTCTATCACGCCCAACGCTGTTCCTATGCCCCCCGTGGCAAGCCTGCCCGTATTACAATGGGTCAGCACGGACGACCCGTCCGGAAGAAGCCGTGCGCCATACTCACCTATTTTTTTGCACATCATCGCATCTTCTTGATGGATGGCAAAAGCTTCGGCAAGCAGATTTTTTTGAATTACATCAATCGGGTCATGAAGATGCAGATGAAAAATCTTTCGAAGACGCTGGAGAGACCAGAACAGGTTAACCGCCGTAGGGCGTGTGTGTGAGAGGAGAGAAATGATGTTTTCAAAATATGTTGAACGCTCGGCGTGTTGACCGAACGGAATCGAGTTCATGGATAATGCAGTGCCGTATGCCGCCGCGATACCGATCAGCGGCGCGCCGCGTATCGCGAGACGACGGATAGCATCCGCAATGATGTTCACATCATCCGTCTCAATATCCATTTCTTTTTCCGGCAGGAGCGTCTGGTCGAGAAATCGTACTTTCCCGCCGGCCCACTCAATCGGTTTCACTTTGATGTGCTTAGCGCTCATTGCTCATCGAATTTCGAAATCCGCATAAACGTCCGGAACCGGTCCTGAATTTTTAAAGGAGTCAAATCCGTTAGCCCGTTAACGCTGAACTGCTCCACCGAAAACGAGGCAAGCGTACTGCCGTAAATCACCGCCCGCTTCAGGTTCTCTATCGACAGGTCGTCGGTTTTCGCCAGCCAGCCGATGAACCCGCCTGCAAAGACATCGCCTGCGCCCGTGGGGTCTTGAATATCTTCAAGCGGGTACGCGGGAGCGGAAAAAATCACATCACTCGTCACCAAGACCGCGCCGTGTTCACCTTTTTTGATGATGACGATGCGGGGACCCATTTCGATAATTCGTTTCGCGGCTTTGATGAGGTTCGGTTCATTGGTAAGCAGACGGGTTTCAGAGTCATTCAACACGATGACATCCATGACCTTGAGGGTCTCTCGGAGTTCCTTCGGCTTGTTCTTGATCCAGTAATTCATCGTATCGCCGACCACGAGGCGCGGTTTTTCTATTCCTTCCAATACTTTTTTCTGCAAGACCGGGTCGATGTTGCCGAGGCACACGTACGAGCTTTTTTTATAGCCGTCAGGAATCACCGGATTGAACTGCTCGAAGACATTCAAATGCGTGTAGAGCGAATCACGCGTATTGAGGTCATAGTGATAACGCCCCGACCAGCGGAACGTCTTCCCCTCTTCTATCACTTGAAGCCCGTCGAGGTCGATATTGCGATTCTCCAACAACTCGACTTCTTTTTTGGGGAAATCTCCTCCGACCACGGCAACGATTCGCACGGGCGCTGTGAAATATCCCGCAGAGAGCGCGATGTATACCGCCGAGCCTCCGAGCGCTTCTTCTACTCTGCCGAAGGGCGTTTCGACCGTATCCAGTGCAACCGACCCAACCACGAGAACGCTCACTAGAGTTTCCTTTCGAATTGCGTAAAGTCTTTAATTTCCGCCAAGCGGCCGCCTTCTGTTTCTTGAATGATATTTTTCTCGGTGTTCTTCAATGCGTTCTTTTGACCGCTCCAAACAAGCCGTTTCTTCGCGTCTTCATAGGAAAACCAACTATACTCCTGATGCTCGTCTGAAAGCTTCGGTTCGTTGCCTTCCTTCACCTCAGCGGCAAAAACTGGAGTAAGATTGACCGTATCCGATTTTGCGCTGTAGAAAACGTCCACAAACGGAACAACCCAGAGCCGTTCGGGGCGAAAACCGGTCTCCTCGCTCAATTCACGAAGCGCGGTCGTGACAGCGTTCTCATCGCCTTCAGCCATTCCCGTCACTATTTGCCAGATGCCGGGGTAGAGGCTGTCGTTCTCAGCGCGTTTCAATAACAAATACTTCGGCTTATTGTTGACGATTTTATAGACGCATACTTCTACAATTCGTGAGGAGACGTGAGCCATGGGTATCAGTCTTCAAGAAAGCGCTTCACATGAGCCAGCGGATGGCGATGAATCCAAGCACACCCAACACAACAAAACCTAACGTTAACAATTCAAAATATTTATCAATAACTACTTTAATGCTGGGACCGAACCAAAAGAACAATCCGGCTACCAGAAAAAATCGCGCAGGCCTGCTCAGTAACGAGGCGTACACGAGCGTCATAAACGACACCTGAAACGCTCCAGCCGCAATGGTAAATACTTTATACGGAATCGGCGTAAAGCCCGCGATAGCTATTGAAGCAAAGGCGTTGTCCGCATACAGTTGTTGGACTTTCAGATACTGTTCCTGCAGTCCGTAGAACTCAATAATCGGCCTGCCGATGAGGTCGTAGAACTCAAGCCCTATCAGATAACCGAGCATACCGCCCAACACCGACCCGGCAGAACACATCAATGCATACTGGAACGATTTTTTAGGAAGCGATACCGCCAAGGCGATCAGCAACACATCGGGCGGAATAGGAAAAAAAGAGGACTCGATGAATGCTATACCAAAGAGCGACCACTCGGCTCCCGGCTTTTGCGCAAAGCTTTCAACCCACGCCTTCAGTTTTCGAAGCCAAATGGAAATCTTCTGCAATAATAACCCCTCATATTACAAAAAGGTAGGCGTAACCTTTAGGTTGCGTCTTTTGCGATTAGCATCACAGGCTTAAGCCTGCGGCTACCGACAATAAATATACACTGATTTACTCGGAAATGGAAAGGTAATGGCTGTTTCATTTTGGGTGGAGATTTCAACCTGCCAGACCTGTAACGCCGCCAGCGTTCGTTGCCGCCTTTACCGCCCTGCGGATGGCTGTAGCAGTTAGGCTTGCGGCAATCTCGGCCGTAAGGTCGAGGTCGGCTTTTACAGTGCCGCACGAAAGCGCAAATGTCGCATCGCCGTCATACGACGTATGCGAAGGCATAATCGCCCGCGCCATGCCGTCGTGCATGCGCTGGGCGATACGGTGCAGTTCCACTTTACTGAAGTCCGCGTTTGTTGCCGCCGCGACGAGCGTCGTATTCGTATTCTCGAGCACTTTCCCGCGAGCAAACGCACGGTACGGGTCTGATGTTCCGAAAAATATCCCTTCCGGAGAACGCGCCCCGGCGAGAATTTTTCCGTTCTCGTCTATAATGTCTCCGACTGCATTCACAACGGCAACGACGCCGACAATCAGCTCACCGATTGTCTTCGAAGCTCCGCCAAAGCCGCCCTTCATGCGGGATTCCATCCCTTTCCACTTCCCTACTGTCGCTCCGGTGCCTGCGCCGATGTTACCTTCCTCGGTATTCTTGGCGGAATTGTTGGCGGCATTCTTGCAGGCTTCATATCCCGCTGTTGCATCGGGACGAACGGTGCTACTGCCGAGATTCAAATCGAACACGACTGCGGCAGGAACTATCGGCACCTTCACCCAGGGGGTCTCATAGCCGATGTTGTGCTCGGAGAGCCATCGCATCACACCGTCCGCCGCGCTTAAACCGAACGCGCTACCGCCCGTGAGCAGGAGTGCGTGAACCTCCTGCATCTTTCTTTCCGGCGCGAGCAATTCAAGCTCGCGGCTTCCGGGCGACGCCCCGCGCACTTCACAGCTCGCGCGCGTCTTCGGCGGGCAGAGAATAACCGTACAGCCCGTGAGCGCGTCGCGATCTGTGTAATGTCCGATTCTAAATCCAGGAACCGAGGTTAGCATAGGGTATCATCCACGAAGTTCACCAAAAAAACACAAAGTAATGCAAAAAAAATTTTTCTTCATGTTACTTAATATCCTTCGTGGACATTTATCAGTTTCGCTTCGTGTTACTTCGCCTCCTTCGTGGATATTCATGAGTTTTTCTTTTCCGCACGCACATGCGCCAGCACAATGCCGCAGGCAACGCCGACGTTCAATGATTCCGCAGAGCCGTATCCGGGAATTTTCAATACCGCATCCGACGCTGAGCGCACTTCCTTGCTTACGCCGTGCGCTTCACTGCCAAACACGAGGACGGCGGGAGCTTTAAGTCTCCCCTCTACATAGCTTTCTGTTCCGTCGCCGGATAACGTCACAACTGCATATCCGCTTTTTTTCACCTTACTTAATGCAACCGGGAGGTCCACTCCTTCGACAACGGGTATATGAAAAATCGAGCCAGCCGTCGAGCGAACAACTTTTTCATTATACAGTTCAACACAACCATTACCAAGCAAGAGCGCATCAACACCGAACCAATCGCAACTGCGGATAATCGAGCCGAGATTTCCGGGGTCGTTCACTGCATCAAGCGCGACGATAAGCTTGGCTTGTTTTGTGAGGACATCTTCTAGTCGGAATTCACGTTGATGAACAACGGCAACTACTCCCTGCGAGTGCACCGTATTCGAAACCTGCCCAAGTTCTTTTTCCGAAAGCTCTTTAATCTGTGCCGCTTTCTTCTTCGCTTTCTCAAGAAGCGCTCGATATTCGGTATTTTGACTG
>DASWKY010000255.1:0-6827 GCA_036396395.1 Bacteroidota bacterium
CCTCTTCTTTTCTCAATGCCGACTGCTCTACATTCATATCGAAATCAGTATAGATCTCACCCTGCACGTTTTTCATGAACACGCTCGCTTTGATATCCCCAGGAAACGTCAAATCGATCTTGCCATTCATGGAGCTAAACGACATCGGGTTTTGTTGGTTCACTTTGATAAATGTGACAACGATGTTCCCGTTTAATGCATGAATCACTGCCGAACCGGAGATTTTTTCCGCCGTTACTTTTCCATTCGTGTTGCTGATCTCGAGGTCGCCGACAATGTTCTCGACGAAGACGTCACCGTCATTGATTGTACTCAATTCCATAGTTGTATTAATCGGGACCTGAATGGTTAAATCGATGGTGCGTGAATGCCCCGCCATCCCCGTACTCACATCCACGTGATTATTATCTTCCTCGACCGACAGACCTGTTGTCGTGTTCTGAATCCGTCGTAACCCATCAGGTCTCTCTGTATCACGGTCTCGGTCTCGATCACGCCGGTGCTCCTTATACCGCGTGGCGGCCTCGACGATAACCTCTTTAAGTCCTTGCACTCCCTTGACGGTGATGCTGCCGTTCATAATCCCCACCTCAAGCTTTACGGGCCGCGAGGGGTCGGAGAGAGGCACGTTTATTTTGTCAACCGTGTTCTCTTGAGCAAACGCAGGCATTACGATCAGAAACGCCATTACGAAAGTGAGAGCGACAAGAGTTGACTTGGATGGCGCTGTTAATTTGTTCATGGTACTTCTCCTCAGAAAAAAATGACTTGTTATTTTTGTTTCGTAATATAGATGTCGCCGTTCAGCGTGTTAAACGAAAACTCCGGACCGCCCTTCCCCACACGTGCGGAAAACGAATCACCTCTCCTATAAATCTTCTTGCCCCCCTTTTTGCGTTCGACTGTTGCGTCATTGCGCGGTAAATTTAATATTTCAAAATCGGTAAAGACTTCCCCGTTGAACGTTTTGAGCTGAAGGTCTGCCGATAACCCTTCTTGGAATTCTACTTCCACCCTACCGTTGACGGTCTTGAAGAAACAGTCGGAGTTTGGATTTTTATTGAAGAGCACCTTGACCGGACCGTTCACCGTCGAAACCTTTGCGGGACCGGCAATATTGGTCATTTCAATACCTGCATTCACATTTTTTATCTCGAACTCCCCCTCAACATCTTTCACGATTATTTCTCCCTCGTTCACCGTCCTCAAGTACAGGCTTACCTTCATCGGTACGCGCAATTCGAAATCATGAATGACTCGATAGCCATAATAATGGAAACCGCGATAGTTTATCGAGCCATCGGACTTCCGCCACGGCGCATCGACATACAGGATAATCTTATTCGGTTCCTCCTTTACCTCCAACACCACTTCTTCTTTTGCTTCTTGAATTTTATCTCTCGATTCGGCTTCAATTTCCTTCATGACAACAAGCTGAATTTCATCGCCGTCGTATCCTGTTACGGTGATGGAGCCGTCGGTATTATCCAGCACAATGCGCTTTGCTTCCGTGCCTGTGAATTTCAACGTGCGGCGAATTTCTTCTTTCTCTGAAACATCTTGACCGAATCCCAACACGGGGATGAGTACCAACATAGAGGCAGTCATTGCTATACGAATATTCTTCATTGTGTCCCTCACTCTCCCAATTGTGTCAAGCGTTCCTGAATGCGTTCTTTCACCGTTTGATTTATTTCCTTGCTCTGGAGGATTTGACGAAACACCGTTGCCGCGCCGGGGAGGTTTAATTCTGCAATAACCTCTACGAGTGCGAGTTGAACCAGCGGCGAGGTTTGCTTCGCGAGCGACCCGACTAATGTCTCGCGAATTTCCGGATCTTCCGAGTACTTCGTCAGCGCATCCATCGCGGCGAGGCGGACGTTCACGTTCGGGTCGTAGTTCAGCGTTTGGACGAGCGTGCCGATAACCTGCTCATCCGGCTGGGTGAGACGGTCTGTCCAGCTCGCTCCCTTAATGCGCTCGCTTGCCGATTGTTGTTGCAATAGCGAGATAGCAAGCATCCGGCTCATCGCTAACACTTCTCCCCGAAGCTCCGCAAGTTCGATTTGGTCGTCCTGCCCATTTCCACCCGACTCCAATCCGTCTTCCGAGCGTGACCCGAGGACAAAACTGCCGACAACCAAGACAAACATCATCGCAAACTGTATTGCGGGCTGACTGGGCAATAAACGGCCAATGAATTGATTCAGAGTTTCCCATACCGATGATGTTTCACCATGCCGGATACCCTGCTCGTACGCGGAGAGCATCGCGTAGAAACGCTCGCGCATCGCCGGGCTTGGCTTCTCTTCCGGAAGCGCGCTGAGCGAATTCCAGAGCAAACTCAAGCTCTCGTACTCTCGCCTGCAGGCGGGACAGGATTTTAAGTGCGTTTGAATCGAACCGCGCTCGGATTCCGTAAACGAACCCATTAAAAAATCAGGCAAAAGGTCTATTACGTGTTGTTGTGTCATCATGGCTTCACCTTGATTGAACTTCGTTATTCATTATTCGACATTCGATATTCTTCATTTCTTTACATCCGCTCCGGTGAGTTTCATATATTCATCCCGCAGGTCTTTCAGGGCGTAGTGCACGCGGGCTTTGACGGTACCGACCGGGCAATCGAGTATTTTCCCGATCTCTTCATACTTCAAATCCTGGAACCTGCTCATCACCAATACTTCCCGTTTATCTTCTGATAGTTTTAACATCGCCGATTTCAATAACCGGTGCTCTTCCTGTTCCTGCACCCGTTCGGAGGGCAGGGGGTCGTCACTTTGCTGCTCTTCCGTCCTTTCGGTCATCGGCGTTTCATTCTTCCATTTGCGGAAATAATCCGCCGAGGCATTCCGCGCAAGTTGATACATCCATACGGTGAACGGCGCTTCACCTCTAAAGGTGTGCCGGTATTTCAGCACTCGAAAAAACACGTCCTGCACAAGGTCTTCGCTCACTTCGCGCTTGCTCGTATGCCGCACAAAAAAGCCGTAGAGCTTCCCGTGATAGCGCTCGAAGAGCACGCCCAACTTTCCGACGTCTCCGTCGCGTACTTGGAACATCAATTCGTTATCGGTCAATCGATTCCTTGCGCTTTCGTTGTGCCGGTTCATTCTGAACAGGAGCCGCCGGTCAATTGATAAGACTCAGTTTGGGGTAAAAGGTTCAAGGAAAATAATGAAAAGAATTGCAAGAAATCCGCTCTGTTCCTGCGCCATAAACAGCAATGCCGGACGGGGAAGTCCGGCACTGTGGTAATATTCTGCTACTGATTAAGACTCTATTCCTCCGGCTGGAACCGCTCGACCTCTTCCAATACGGTACTGACAATTTCTTCTTCCTTCACGCGCTTCACAACTTCGCCCTTGCGGTAAAGAATAGCAACGCCCTTGCCCGCCGCGATGCCGATATCGGCTTCACTTGCTTCGCCGGGACCGTTCACCACACAGCCGAGCACAGCAATCTTCACCGGCTTTTTTATGCCCGCGAGCTTTTCTTCCAATTGGTGCATGATGCCGAAGAGGTCGACTTCCAGCCGCCCGCATGTCGGGCAGGCAATAAGCTCGATGTTGCGTGAGGCGAGGCTGAGGGAGCGGAGAATTTCTTTGCCGACTTCAATTTCCTTCACTGGGTCATCTGTTAGCGAGACGCGGATTGTATCGCCAATGCCTTCCGCCAACAGTGTACCGATGCCGACCGCCGACTTGATAGTGCCGACGCGCGTCGTGCCGGCTTCCGTCACACCGAGGTGCAATGGAATATCCGTCCGTTCCGCCACGAGGCGGTATGCTTCGATCATCAGTTTTACGTCTGTGGATTTTACCGAGATCACGATGTCGTTAAAATCGAATTCGTGGCAAATGCCAACGTGCCGCATCGCGCTTTCGTAAAGCGCTTCCGGCGTCGGGTAGCCGTGTTTTTCCAAAATATCTTCTTCGAGCGATCCGGAGTTGACGCCGATACGAATCGGAATGCCGCGGTCTTTTGCCGCCGTCAAGACCTGGCGGATGCGGTCTTTCGACCCTATGTTGCCGGGGTTGAGGCGAACTTTTGCAACGTTTGCTTCGACCGCCTTGAGCGCAAAAATATGATTGAAGTGAATATCCGCCACAATCGGGAGCGGCGACTGGCGCACAATCTCCGCCATCGCTTCTGCGGCTTCTTTGTCGTTCACCGTCACGCGTACAATATCGCACCCTGCATCAGCCGCCGCTTTGATCTGACCGACCGTGCCCGCAACGTCGTCCGTCTTCGTTTTGGTCATCGTCTGGACGGAAATCGGCGCATCGCCGCCAATTTTGACGCCACCGACATTCACCTGCCGCGTCCTGCGGCGCAGGTTCACTTTATACGTCGGGTGGGGCTTCCAGCCGTTGGTATGGACTTCAGGTACGAGGATTTCGATTGACATAGTATTTTATGGTACGGAATTAATTGCTGGCGGTCAATTCAGTTTTTTACTCTCTTCAAAGAGTATTCGCTTCTCTTCGTCGGTAAGCTTCTGGTACCCGCTACTGGAGATTTTATCCAGGATTTCATCAATACGGCGCTGGTTTTCGGTCCGGTCGTCTTTCGGCTTACCATCGCGAATATCGTACACACTTGCATCGCGAACATCCTCGCGTTTATGTGTTGCCGACATCTGTTCCATACGCGAGCGGAAACGGTCGAACGTCCCGGTAAACGGTATCTGTCCGCGGTCGTAGAGAATCATCACAAGCCCCGCCAGCGCGCCGCCGAGGTGCGCGAGGTTCGCAACGTTGCCCGGACTGCCGATGGCGAAAACGCCAAGCATGATCAAAATACCGACAAAATATTTCGCTTTGATCGGCAAAAGAAAATACAGGAAAATGTACCTATCAGGAAACATCATCGCGAAGGCAATCAACACGCCGTAGACTGCGCCAGACGCGCCCACCGTCGGCCCGATTTGCGTCGGTTCAAATATCGGCGAGAGCGCCAATTGAAAAATTCCCGCCACAATACCACAGACAAGATAATAAATGAGGAACCTGCGCGAACCCCAGATATTCTCTATCTCCATCCCAAACATCCATAGACCGAAGAGATTGTAGAGAATGTGTGAAAACCCTGCATGCATAAACTGGTAACTCACCAACTGCCACGGAAGGAAGCCGTACCCGAAGGGCCACAGCGCGAAGTACTCGTAGATGACCCTGTAGAGTGGGTAGCCATCAAGGGAAAATTGCCCGAACACCTCCACGAATAAAAATGCGACCCCGTTCGCGAGCAGGAGAATTTTAATCACCGGGGGGAAGAACGAAAATCCCCCGAACATGGATGGACGATAGTAGTTAGACATTTAGAATATTGATAATTTTCGATTGACGATTGGAAAACCTTGAACTTGAAACTTTAGACTTGAGACTATTTTTTATCCGTCAACGCTGAGACTCCCGGTAATACTTTCCCCTCTAAAAACTCCAGCGAAGCCCCGCCACCAGTTGAGACATGCGAAACGGCTTTCTGCAAGCCAGCCTGAGTAATTGCGGCGGCTGAATCCCCGCCACCGACTATCGTCGCCGCGCCATTCTTCGTTGCGTTCACAAGCGCCTGAGCAATAGCGTTCGTCCCTGAGGCAAATTTTTCAACTTCAAACACGCCCATGGGACCGTTCCAGACAACGGTCTTTGCCTTTTGAATTTCTTCCGCGAAGATGTTCACCGTTTCCGGACCGATATCGAGTCCTTTTTGCCCGACGGGAATCGAGTTCGTGCTTACCGTTTTTGTTACAGCGCTATTATCTACCTTATCCGCCACTATACAATCAACAGGAAGCAGAAGCCGGATGTTCCGCGCTTTCGCCGTCTCGAGAATTTGCTTCGCAAGCTCGACCTTATCGGCTTCCAACAGCGAATCGCCAATCTCCAGCCCCTGCGCTTTGTAGAACGTGAACATCATCCCGCCGCCGATGAGTAATGCATCAACCTTCGACATGAGGTTTTGGATAACGTCAATCTTGCCGGAGATTTTTGAGCCGCCCAAAATTGCCACGTAGGGGCGCACGGGATTTTCCACCGCCCTGCCGAGATACTCAAGCTCCTTCTGCATCAGATACCCTGCCGCAGAGGTGGACATGAATTTCGTCACGCCTTCTGTCGATGCGTGTGCGCGGTGCGCCGTGCCGAATGCATCATTGATATATACGTCGCCCAAGCCGGCAAGTTGTTTCGCAAAACCGGGATCGTTCGCCTCCTCCTCGTTGTGAAAACGGAGGTTCTCCAACATCAAGCATTCGCCGTCTTTCAAGTTCTCGGCTATTTGTTTCACCGCGTCCCCGATGCAATCCGAAGCCATCTGTACCGGCTTGCCGAGAAGCTTGGCGAGTCGTTCCGCCGCCGGACGCAGACTGAACTCCGGTTTCGGCTTGCCTTTCGGGCGCCCGAGGTGGCTCATCAAAATCGCCCGCCCGCCGGAATTGAGTATTTTTTGTATCGTCGGTAACGATTCAACGATGCGCGTATCGTCGGTAATGTGCTGTGCTTCGTCCAAAGGCACGTTGAAATCCACGCGCACGAGCACGCGCTTGCTCTTCAGTTGGACGTCGTCAATGGTCAGTTTGTTCATGATGTGCTCCCTGAGAATAAAAAGGGCTGAGAGCGACGAACATTCTCAGCCCGCGAATTCTCAGTTTGAATCTTCGAGAATATTCGGCGCGTGGTCAGCCCAAACGGTTACGCAATTTTCTTGATCATGTCGATGACGCGGTTCGAATAGCCCCACTCGTTATCGTACCATGCGCAGACTTTCACCAGCGTGCCGATGGCGTACGTAAGCGGCGCATCAACAATCGCCGAATGCGGATT
>DASWKY010000256.1:0-13169 GCA_036396395.1 Bacteroidota bacterium
CTGGGTGTACAACTTGGAAAATTATTCTAATCGGGAGCACCTATGAAACTTTCAGGCGAAGGAACACTCTTGCGGATATTTATCGGTGAATCTGATAAAATACATCACCAACCGCTCTACGAAACAATTGTCCGGCAAGCCAAAGAACGCGGACTGGCGGGCGCGACAGTTCTGCGGGGTGTCGAAGGGTTCGGCGCGAACAGCAGGACGATTCACACGGCAAAAATTCTGCGGCTGTCTGAAGATTTACCGATTGTCGTGGAAATTGTCGATACGGAAGAATCCATTACGGCATTTATTGCCGAGGTCGATACACTGTTTGAAACTGCTGGTTGCGGAGGTATGATGACTGTTGAGAAGGCGCACATCATCCGTTACGCGGCGGGGAAAAATGAATCGCAGGTCAAATAATATTCTCGATCAACACGTAGGCTAATCCTGCGACAAGAGCAGAGAGTGGGATAGTGAGAATCCAAGCCATGACGATTTTTCCCGCAATGCCCCACCTCACCGCTGATATTCTTCGCGTCGCTCCCACTCCCATAATCGCACCGGCGACGGTGTGAGTTGTGCTGACCGGAATGCCCGCTAATGCCGTTCCGATGAGCACCAGTGCGCCACTCGTTTCCGCACAGAAGCCGCCGACAGGTTTCAGGTGCGTCAGCTTCACACCCATCGTTCGGACAACTTTCCAGCCTCCAATGAACGTCCCTAACCCGATTGCCGTATGCGCGGAAAGAATTACCCAGTACGGCACATAAAATCCTTGCGACGGGTCGTACATCCACGTCGGTAAACCGACATCAGACGTAAACAAAAGAATTGCTATGATGCCCATCGTTTTCTGCGCATCATTGGTGCCGTGGCCTAAGCTGAACGCCGCGGAAGAAATCAGTTGACCTACGCGGAAAAACCGGTCGACCCGTTGCACTGCCCAGTTGCGAAAAATCCATGTCACGACAATCATGAGCGCAAGCGCAATAAACAGTCCGATAACCGGAGAGAGGAAAATGAATAAGACGATTTTCCAGATGCCGCTGAGGATGAGCGCTTCCACTCCGGCTTTGGCGAGCGCCGCTCCGGCTAAGCCGCCGATGAGCGAATGGGACACGCTGATAGGCAGTCCATATTGCGTGCACAGGTGCGTCCAGACAATTGCGCCGACAAGCGCCGCCAAAATTAAGTCTTGAGAAACGATGCCGGGGTCGACGATTCCCTTTCCGATGGTCGTCGCCACAGCCACACCGAAGCCGAACGCCGCTACAAAATTGAAGAAGGCCGCCCAGAGGACTGCTAGCTTCGGCGATAACACGCGCGTGGAAACTATCGTCGCAATGGAGTTCGCGGCGTCGTTCATGCCGTTCAGAAAATCGAATAGCAGAGCTATCAAAATAATAACGAGCACAAGGGTTAGCATGGGGGGCAGGTGTTTCCTTAGGCGTGCTTGATGAGAATGCCTTCGATGACGTTCGCCGCGTCTTCGCATTTATCGGTCGCGGTTTCCAACCCCACGTAAATTTCTTTGAGCTTGATGATTTGGATGGGATTCTTTTCCTTTTCAAATAAGTCCGCGATGGCTTGCTCAAACACGGAATCACCCTCGTTTTCATACTGGTGGATTTTCTTGAACACTCTCTGGAGGTCTTCGCTATCGTGCATCGTGCGGAGCATCGCCACCGCTTTTTTCAGTTCAATGATGGAGTGATGAAGGACGTCAATCAATTCCACCATCTGGTGCGGGCACTTGCGAATTTTATACAGCGTAAAGCGTCCGGCACTCCCGTCGATATGGTCGAGAATATCGTCGAGCGCGGAGGTGAGGTGATGAATATCCTCGCGGTCGAACGGCGTCACGAACGTCGCGTTAAGTTCCGAGAAAATGGTGTGCGTAATTTCATCGCCGCGGTGCTCGAGTTCTTTGATGCGCCCGACCAGACGCTCGCGTTCACGGTCGTTCTTGCTCCGCGAGAGGTCCTTGAGCAGTTCCGAGGCGTGCACCGTATTCTGCACAGAATCCTCTAGTAAGGAGAAAAATTTCGCGTCTTGCGGCAATAGTTTACGAATGAACTCATCAATTTTCATACATCATCCTTGATTAGGAAAACGTGAATTCCGAAATGATTCAGCCGGGTAACCGCGAAAGCCGTTCTTCAAGATTGGCGTGTTCCTGCCAAAGCTCGGCGGGCATATGGTCTTCGAATTTTTGGAAAAATTCATTGATAGCTTCCGCTCCGTCCAGCCAGCCATCGCGGTCGATGTGCAGTAGCTGTTCCATCGCATGCGCGGAAAGCTGCAGTCCGCCGGTGTCGATAGCATCGGGCGTGGGGGCGATGCCGAGAGGTGTTTCCCGCGAACCGCCCTTGCCTTTCACGCGTTCCAACATCCACTTCAGCACGCGGACGTTCTCGCCGTACCCGGGCCAAAGGAATTCGCCCTTTTCATTTTTACGGAACCAGTTCACACGAAACACTAGCGGCGGCTGTTTCATCTTCTTTCCCATCGCGAGCCAGTGCCCGAAATACTCGCCCATATTGTAACCGCAGAATGGAAGCATCGCCATGGGGTCACGGCGCACAACGCCCACTGTACCGGTTGCCGCGGCGGTGGTCTCCGCCCCCATGCTCGCTCCGAGGAACACGCCATGTTGCCAGTTGAACGCCTGCGTCACCAGCGGCACCACGCGCGAGCGGCGACTGCCAAAAAAAATCGCCGAGATGGGAACGCCCTTCGGGTCTTCCCACTTCGGTGAAATTGACGGGCATTGTTTAGCGGGAGCGGTAAAACGCGAGTTCGGATGCGCGGCAGGCTCGCCTCCGGGTTTCCACGCTCTCCCCTGCCAATCGAGCAAGCCGTCTGGCGGCGGGGTACCGATTCCTTCCCACCAGGGTTCGTTGTTCGGCGTCAGCGCAACATTGGTAAAAATAGTATTCTTCTTAATCGTATCCATCGCGATGGGATTTGTTTTATAGCTCGTACCCGGCGCGACGCCGAAAAATCCGGCTTCCGGGTTGATCGCCCGGAGTTGTCCGGCATCATCAATGTACATCCACGCGATATCATCTCCGACAGTCCAAACTTTATAACCTTGCTCCTTGAGCGCGGGAATCATCATGGCGAGGTTTGTTTTTCCCGATGCGCTCGGGAACGCCGCCGCCATATAGGTGACCTTGCCGTCGGGGTCTTCCACGCCGATGATCAGCATATGCTCCGCCATCCAGCCTTCTTGTTTCGCCATGGAGCTTGCGATGCGCAAGGCGAAACATTTTTTTCCCAGCAAGGCATTGCCGCCGTAGCCGGAACCGATACTCCAGATAAGCCGCTCTTCGGGAAAATGGAGTATGAGGCGTCGCTCCGGAGAGAGGTCGCCGAGTGAATGCAAGCCGGGCACAAAATCATCGGAGTCGCCGAGATGGTCGA
The DNA here is from genome assembly GCA_036396395.1 of Bacteroidota bacterium. Taxonomy (GTDB): domain Bacteria; phylum Bacteroidota; class Ignavibacteria; order UBA10030; family UBA10030; genus JAKEEG01. The sequence continues at coordinate 3,418 of DASWKY010000256.1, forward strand.
GCGCGACCTGCCCCACGCGCGCCATCGTGTGCATGCTCGCGGCAACATATAAGCTGTCGGTGACCTCCACGCCGACCTTGCTGAATTTCGACCCCGCGGGACCCATCAAGTACGGGATCACGTACATCGTGCGCCCCTTCATACGGCCGTCAAACCGTTTACTCGCTTTGTCCTTTGCCGCTTTCGGGTCCATCCAGTTATTCGTTGGTCCGGCGTTTTCTTTCGAGGAAGAGCAAATGAACGTAAGATTTTCTGTTCGGGCGACGTCGCTGGGATGGCTTCTGTGAAGATAACAGTTCGGGTAGGTCGTGGGGTTGAGTTCGAGGAGAGTTTTTTCTTTCAACATGTGTTGAATAAAATCCCGATACTCTTCTTCGGTTCCAGTACACCAATGAATATGGTCGGGCTTCGTGAGGCGAGCTGTTTCTTCAACCCATCTGACAATTGATGTGTGTCGTGACATATTTGTTGTTCAACGAAATAAATATTGCACGGTTATTATCCGCGCGGATGCCAATTCCGGACAACCTGTGCGTCTATGCGGATAACATTGTTGACGATACTGCTCGGTATCGGGTCCGGATAAAATCGCTGACAACAGGCGTACGGTTCAAGGCTCGACATGTTCCAGTACGAAGGGCACGATGCGCAATGGATGTTGTGCCCTTTCAAATAAAAGTCGGTTGATTGGCAGTTTTCGCTTTTGCTCATTGCCGTCACCAGTTTACCTTCGGGCGTAATATACGCGATCACCGGTATCGCCTGCACCCCTTCGGGGTCGAAGAATCGGACCAGTTTGCCTGCATGTACGCTTTCCAAGGGAATGGTAATAAATCCCTCGTCCATCATCGCATTCACTTGACGGCTTCGAAATTCCTGTTCGATGCCGTACATGATTTCCACTTCGAGTGTCGGTTGTTTGTCAATAACCGGATGGAACTCGCGGAATAACGTAGCGAAATACACCGACAAACCGCCGCCGAGCGCCACTACTAAAATGGCGAGCGCAATCAGCCGTATTTTTGGCTTTCGTGCTTTGCTTTCAGTCCCGTCGGCGACTTGAGGAGACAGCAGCACACTCCCGCATTGCGGGCAGAATTTCATCCCTTCTTTCACATTCATACCGCACGATGGACATTGTATTGTGCTCATTATTCACCTATCATGTATTCGACCTGCTTCACGAGTTGGTCAACTTCAACGGGGGTTTTCCCTAAAACTGTAACATGCCCCATTTTCCTGTTGGGTTCGATTCGCTTTTTTCCGTACAGGTGAAGCTTCACTCCGGGCATTCGCACAAGCTCCGGCACTTTGACACGCTCAAGATGCTTGCCGAGGAGATTCACCATCGCACAGGGCGCAAGAAGCCGAGGCTCCGGCACCGTCAGACCGCACACCGCCCGCACGAGCGCTTCAAACTGCGAACAAGTGGTCGCATCGAGCGAATAGTGTCCCGAATTATGGGGCCGCGGCGCAAGCTCGTTCACGAGCAACGCCCCGCCCTTCGTCACAAACATTTCCACGCACAGCACACCGACCATTCCGAACGACTCGATGATCGATGTTCCGAGTTCCAACGCTTGTTTTAACAGTGCCTCTGAGACTCGCGCGGGAACGAATGTCTTGTGCAAAATATTATTGCGATGCGTGTTCTCTGAAATCGGGTACGCCACAACTTCTCCGGTGTTGCTTCGTACGGCGATGCAGGATAATTCGAATGCTAACTCGACAAACTGCTCTACGATAAACTCACGCGTCCCGTTGATATGTTCCTTGAGGAATGTCTCCATCTCGCCCTGAGTGCGAAGGACTGCCTGACCTTTTCCGTCATACCCCGCAGTCGTCGTTTTTACGACGACAGGCAGTTGAACTGTCGAGACCGCGGCAGAAAGCTCGTCCGGTTTCGTCGCAACGGCGTGTTTGACAACCGGAAAGCCGCGCGTGTGCAGTTCTTCCTTCTCTTTTCTGCGATGCTGGGCAATCTTGAGAATGCGACTGCCGGGATAGACCGTTGTTGATTGTTCAACTCTCTCGACAGCCGCGCTGTCAACATTTTCAAACTCGTACGTCACGATGTCGGAATTATCTATAAGAATCGTCGCGGCATGAGGGTCATCGAACGGGGCGACAATCGTATCGTCCGCAAGTCTTGACGCCGGGCACCCCGGGTCGGGGTCCCACACGACTGTCCGGTAGCCCATCCGCTGTGCCTCGCGGACGGTCATCATCCCCAGCTGGCCGCCGCCGATAATGCCGATTGTTGCCGGAGGCAGGAGCGCGCTCATGCCCGTTTCTTTTTTCTGCCCCGTTGAATGCTCCGGGACATGTTAAGGACTTGAACTTTCATACGCTTGCGGTAGCGGTCCATTTCACGCAACAAAGCGGGATGCTTTGCGCCAAGGATGCGCACAGCAAGCAAACCTGCGTTCGCCGAGTTATCAACGGCGACGGTCGCGACGGGAATGCCTTTCGGCATTTGGGCAATCGACAACAATGAATCCAACCCGTCCATCGTGCGCGAGCGCACGGGAACGCCGATAACCGGCAGGGACGTCTTCGAGGCAATCATGCCTGGTAAATGTGCCGCTCCACCCGCTCCTGCGATAATCACGTGAAGCCCGCGCGTGACTGCGCTTTCCGCGTAGCGGAACATTTCATCCGGTGTACGGTGAGCGGAGACAACCTTGAACTCGCACGGCACGCCGAAATCTTCCAGCATCTTTTTCGCGGCGAGCATGACAGGGGCGTCTGAAACGCTTCCCATAATAATACCAACGAGAGGTCGCTTGCCGAAGTTACTGCGTGTGCGTTGATTTTTTTTTGTCGGCACGTGATTGTGCTTTACTGTTGGTGAGACCTATTACAGGTTCTAATAGATTATAGAGACTTCTGAAAAATAATATTAATAGTCATGGTGAGCGGAGTCGAACCATGTTTTTAATTCTAACTCGCCCTTCTGCCGTAGGCATCCCTACGGGAGACTTCGCTCAGGGTGACTAAATTTTATAGTATTTCAGAAGTCTCTAATATTGTGTTTGTGTCTGAGACTGAAAGCAACCTCCCCGTCCGCCTCCCGACAAAAAACGTCGAGGCAGGTTGGCGGACACCCCTCCTTGTTAAGGAGGGGAAAAAGCACCCTGACTGTACTTTGTCCCCCTTACCAAGGGGGACGCGTTCCGTCCGCCTGAGGCGGACTGAACGCAGGGGGTTATGTACGTTACGATAAAAATACAAGATTATTTTTTTGAAATGGCACTATAAACAACTTGAGCGACGCGATTTGCGATCAGCGCGGCGGTTGCCCCCGCACCAAATCCATTGTCAATGTTCACAACCGTCAGCCCCGGAGCGCAAGATTGCAACATGCTCATGAGCGCCGCCTCTCCTTTTCCGCCATAGCCATAGCCGACGCTTGTCGGAACGCCGATGACCGGCGCCGGAACTAATCCCCTTACGACAGAAGGTAACGCGCCTTCCATGCCGGCGACAACGACAAGCGACGATACCTCTTGCTTCAAGATTTCTTCAATCGGCTGGACAAGGCGGTGAATACCCGCGACGCCGACGTCGTAGTACGTCAATACTTCACAGCCCATGACTTCGGCTGTTACTCTCGCTTCCTCGGCAACCGGCAGGTCGGATGTCCCCGCCGCTAAAATTGCAATTTTCCCGCCAGTAGATTTCGGCTCGTAGTCCGGGCGCGTAACAAGAAGCGTTCTCCCGGTTTGGTTGTACGTTGTCTTATAGTCTTTGGGAATTTCATCCGATACTTGAGCGGCAATCGCCGGAAGGACTCTCGTAGCAAGTCCATAGCCGGATTTTTCCGCGAGCGCTTGGAGCAGGGTTGTGACCTGAGAAGCCGTCTTCCCTTCCGCGAATACCGCTTCGGGAATGCCGGTTCGTTTCGCCCGCTGGATATCCAATCGGGCAAACGACTCAAGGGTGTGTATTTGTTCAGGCTTCATGCGAGGAACTTCAGAGGGGTGCTTCGTGAGTCAACAATCTGAAAATAATATAGAGGATAATTTTAAGAATTGCACTAAGAACTTTCCGCCGCTCGCCTGAGGCGGTCCATCACCGCCGCGCCAAGCCCGGTATCTTCTATCCCTTCCACCACAATCACCTGCACACCCACGTCATCCATTTCCCGCAAGAGCGCGTAAATCCGTTGGGCGAAGACCTCGGGGGAATTCGGCAGTGCGCGCACGAATTCGCTTCTCTCTAAATTCGACAGCGCGGCAGAGTGCACAATCGCCCCCACTTTTTTGCCCTGCTGGCGGTGCGTCTGGATGGCGGCGGCATACGCATCGTGGTCGTTTTCCTCTACGAGAATCACTTGCGCCGCGGGCGCGTAGTGTCTGTGCCGTGTGCCGGGAGAACGCATGAGCGATTCGATTTCTGTCGATGTTTCTATTCTGCTCACGACCTTCCTCAACTGCTCTACTGGAAGTCCGCCAAGCCTTAGGACAAGCGGCGGGTCGGTGCTGATATCGACCACTGTAGATTCCACGCCGATCGGCGTGGGACCTGCATCGAGAATTATATCTACTTTGCCGCGCAGGTCGTTCATCACATGCCGCGCGGTCGTGGGACTCGGCTTGCTTGAAAGATTTGCGCTCGGCGCGACGATGCCTCCGCCGAATGCCTCGATGAGCGCAAGCGCAACGGGATGGTTGGGCATGCGCACTGCGACGGTATCTAAATGCGCGGCGACATTATCCGGCACCAAGAATGTCCGTTTCACGACCAGCGTGAGAGGTCCGGGCCAAAAATGCTTCGCGAGAAGCTCGCCGACCTTCGGCATTTCATCCACTATATCGAACAAATGCTTCTCGCTGGAAATATGGACTATCAAAGGATTATCGGCCGGTCTGCCTTTTGCATCAAACACGTTCTCCACCGCTTGCGCACTCAGCGCATCGGCGCCGAGACCGTACACCGTCTCCGTCGGGAAGGCGACCAGTCCTCCCCGCTTCAACACCTCCACCGCTTGCGCGATGAGAGCCGGGTCGATACTGTCTGGCTGGACGTTGAGGATTTTTGTTTCGGGCATCGGGGAACGACGAGTGTAGGGATTTGTTAGAGGGTTTTAAAACGTTCGAATGACTGCCTGCATTGCTCGCAGTAAAATATCTGCCTGCAGAGCGTGGGACCGAACGGGCTTTCGAGACGCGTGTGGTACGACTTACAAAACGGACACGCGACGGGCTTATTGAGAGTCTCGGCGAGTGTAGCCGCGCGCAGTGCAGGCGGGGCAACGCCGAATGCCCGGAGTTTTTCGCGCGCGTCCTCGCTCAATAGATCTGAAGACCATGCAGGTGAAAGTTTAAGCTCTACGTTCACGCTTTCAAAACCGAGCGCGAGGAGCTTCTCGCGAATTTCCTGTTTCATGTATTCCAATGCGGGACAGCCGAGGAACGTCGGGGTCATTTCGACGGACACTGCCGAGCCTTCAACGTTCACGGAGCGGATAACTTTCAAGTCAACAAGCGAAAGGACGGGAATCTCCGGGTCGGAGATTTCGCCCAACACCCACCAGGCTGTTTCTTGAGTCGGTACGTGCAGAGTGACATCAACCATTACCAGCTTCCTCCGGGCGACATCTTATAGACAGTTTGCAAATCTTCAACCAGTTGTTTAAGGTGTTCCTTCTGCCAGCCTTTCCTTCCGCCTTCATCCGCTTTCGCGTCGGTGGTGAATGTTCCGTTTTTCTTTTCAACCGGAAGCTCCAATGAAGCCGACGTTATCACTGGAACGATATGTTCGAGCCATTGTTCTTTAAGAGGTTCGTTTCCGGAAAACACGGCCGCCTTCACCAAATCGTCTTCGCCTGTCAATTCTTCGAACATGCCCAACGCTTGCGGAAACGCCGTGTCAATCGCGGCTTGCATGCGCTTGTGGCTTTCTTCCGTCGCATCGCCGAGCCGCTCTAACAAACTCTGGCTGTGCATCAGATGATAGCCTTCCTCCATGATAATTTTTTCAGCCGCTTCTTTCAATGGAGGAAACGAGCTGGTTGACAAGTTTTTCAGACGCACCTGCTCGCCCACGTCGAACAAATACTGCCGCACGACGGTATACGCGAAATCGCCTTTCGGGAACGCTGTAAAATGACAGCAGGTAAAATGCTTCCAGTTACGCTCGAAACCCATCCAGTCGGGCGACTTGCCGCCAAGCTGTTCATTGATGGTGAACCATAAGAGCGCGTGCCCGATCTCATCCTGCGCAATGTTGGAGAACGCAATATCTTCTTCGAGGATTGGAGAGTGCCCCGTCCACTCCGAGTCGCGGTGTCCTAACACCAACTCGTCATCCGCGAGAGCGATGAGAAGACGCTGGAGCGCTTCCTTTGGAATATCGGTTGGAACTTCAAGCGGCATCAATGCTCTCCCTTATCCGGCGCTTCGAATGCCTTTGGGTCGCGGTAACTTTTATCGAGAATCTGCGCGAAGAATGTTTCATCCTGATAATCCGTGCGGGCGACGTCTTTCGTGCGAACCACCCAGATGCTTGCGCACTTCATCCTGCGGGCGAACTGGTCGCGCGCCATCTGGAGCGCCATCTGCGGGTCGGGGGCATGCACCGCCCCGACGTGCACATGCGGGTCGCCGCGCTTGGTCTGGTGAAACACTTCGTATGTTTCCCACTGCGTATCCATTACGCCGCCGCTTTCTTCTTGGCAACGGCAAGAGCCTCACGCACCCACATGCCGTCCTCGTGCGCTTTGCGCCGCGTGTCCAGGCGTTCTTTGTTGCATGGACCGTCGCCGTTGACGACACGCTTTAACTCATTCCAATCCGGCTGGGTATACTCAAAGTGGCCCGTCTGTGCGTTGAGCTTGCAGTCGGGGTCGGGCACTTCGAAGCCTAAGGCGCGGATTTGCGGAACGATAAGGTTGATGAATTCCTGACGTACCTGTTCGTTCGTCTTCGTTTTGATTTTCCATTTCATCGAGCGTTCGGTGTGTTCGGAGAGCTTCGTAGGCGGACCGGACATCATGAGGGTCGGATACCACCAGCGGTTAATGGAATCCTGCACCATCGCGCGCTGTTCGGGCGTGCCTTTCGCGAGCGCGACGATCGAATCATAGCCCTGCTTGATGTGAAACGCCTCCTCGTAGCAAATGCGCTTCATCGCGCGGGCGTACGGACCGTAGGAACTCTGCGCCAGCATCGTCTGGTTGATCACCGCAGAGGTATCCACCAGCCATCCGATAATGCCGACATCCGCCCACGTCGGCGTGGGATAATTAAACACGTTCGCGTATTTCGCTTTGCCGGTCAGAAGTTCATCCATCATCTCTTCGCGGGATTTGCCGAGCGTCTCCGCCGCCGTGTAGAGCAATTGGCCGTGCCCGGCTTCGTCCTGCACCTTTGCTACGAGCGTCAGCTTGCGGCGAAATCCCGGCGCGAACGGAATCCACTGCCCTTCCGGCAGTTGCCCGACGATCTCGCTGTGCGCGTGCTGGCTGATCATGCGGATTAATTCTTTGCGGTAATCGGCCGGCATCCAATCGCCCGGCTCGATTTTTTCTCCGCGCGCGACACGCGCATCGAATTCAGCTAAGAATGTTTCTTGAGATTTTTCGTTCATGCGTTTTCCTGAAATACATTGCCACGAAGGCACAAAGACATAAAAATATTAAAAAAATTATTTTGTTTTTCTTGGTGCCTTAGTGCCTTCGTGGCAAAGCAGTTATTAAAAAATATAGGGATTTTTAAGCAGGAAGTAAACGGGAGATGTGACCTCTATTACACAGCGTATACCAACTTAAACGAGGCAATGAGAAGCACAATGGCTAACACTCTTCTAAGCATCGCTCCGGAAAACTTGTTTGCGCCGACATAGGAGCCGAGTAATCCGCCTAAGAACGCCGCAACGACGAGGGGCAAGAGATCACCGAAAACAAGAGCGTCCCGGAGAAAGCGTCCGCCCAGCCCTGCCAGCGAGTTGACCCAGATAAACAACGCCGATACTGCCGCCGTGCGCTTGGGGTCTGCCCACTTCATAAAGATCATGAGCGGGCTGAGGAATATCCCCCCGCCCACGCCTACGATGCCGGAAAGTATGCCGACGCCCGCTCCAACCGGAAGCGCTACGCCAAGTCGGAGGTTCGACGTTTCGGAGTCATTGTGCGCGATATTTTTCGCCGTCGCCAGCCGGACAGCCGCAACGAGCAACACTGCCGCGAGAAGTAGAAAATATATTTTATCGGAAACTGTCAGCAAGCCGCCGACAAACGCCATCGGGATGGATGTAACGAGAAAGGGCCATGTAAGCTTCCAAGAGAGGTGGCCTGCCTTTGTGTAGAGATACGCACCCACGCCGGCAACGAGGAGGTTCAGGACTAACGCAGTGGAGGACATTTCAGCCGGAGCGACGGCAAAGAACGAGAGTACCGCCAAATATCCGGACGCGCCGCCATGCCCAACTGAAGAGTATAGCATGGCGACAAAAAAAATCAATACGAGAATGAGGGAAAGGGAAAGAGGGTCAGCCATAAAAGTACAGTGAAAATCTAACGTTCAAATTACTAAGAGGCAAGAACAGCACAAAAAAAACCGCCTGAAAATTGCAGGCGGTTTTTTTCGTTCCTTCGTTCATGCTCGAACACTCATCCAGCCTTTCGTACTTTCTCGAAGGTTTGAATAACCCGGGAATTACCGGCAAGAAGCTCCATCACGATGGCGACGTCGCCGTCAAGCTCCGCGAGCTTCTCTTCGGCGGCTTTGACTGCTTCGGCTTGGGAATCGAATACTGCCGTCAGTACATTCTTTGGGACTTCGAGCGTTTTCGTAATCAGGATGCGGTATTGGGGAGTCATAGAAATTCTTAATGTAGTTCCGGATGTAACAGCTTCTACAAGTTACAGTAAATTGAGATAATCTGCAATGGATTCATATTACTGTTTCTGGTACACGATCTGCCCGCCGACAATTGTGTAGAGCACTTCTGCCGAGGGGATTTCATCTTCCGGAATCGTCATGATATTTTTCGAGAGCACCACGATATCCGCGAGCTTGCCGGGCGTCAACGACCCTTTGATGGCTTCCTCAAACGCTCCCTGTGCGGCGTTGATGGTGTAGGATTTGAGCGCCTCCTCCCTGCCCATCCGCTGGTCGGGATAAAACACGGAGCCGTCATTCAACTTGCGGGACACCGTCGCATAGAACGAGTAAATGGGGTTCACGTCCTCCACCGGCGCATCAGTCCCGTTCACGATAAGCGCTCCCGTGCTCATGAGCTTTTGCCAGACGTACGCGCCCTCTTCCGAGCGTTGCGCGCCGAGCCGCGCGGGCACATACGGCGCATCCGAGGTGCAATGAATTCCCTGCATCGAGGCAATGACGCCGAGCTGTCCGAAGCGCGGAATATCCGACGGGTTCAAATGCTGGGCATGCTCAATGCGCCAGCGCAGGTCTTTTTTATCAGGTTGTTGTTCGAACGACGACTCAAAAATATCCAGTATCTCACGGTTCGCCCTATCGCCTATCGCGTGGACGCAGAATTGGTATTCATGCTGAAGCGCAAGCTGTGCAATCTGTTTAGCTTCATCAAGAGAGGACGTATTCAGTCCTGAACTTGTCGGTAGGTCTGAATATGGTTCTAAGAGCCACGCGCCGCGCGATCCGAGTGCGCCGTCTATCGTCCGTTTGATGGCGCGGACGGTCAGGTGGTTATTCCCGTAGCCGACAGTTCGGTATGCGGCAAGATTTTTTGCCAAGTCATCCACGCTCTCGCGCACCATCACC
>DASWKY010000257.1:0-3336 GCA_036396395.1 Bacteroidota bacterium
CCCCCATCGGGCTGAATGTTGATTCACACCGATATTTTGACCATCATCATTCGGACAACGATACCATCGAATGGGTTAACGAGCGTGAACTTGCCCTCGGCGCCGCGGCGATGGCTGTCCTCGCCTATGTCATTGCGCAGGAGGGGTTGTAGGACATCGTTGCCGGTTGTCAGTTTACAGTTTTTTTATTTTCTACCCTGACAACAACACAATCAGGTAATGTCAAAGGAAAGGAACTTCCATGGTAAGCGCTTTGGTACTTTTAAACGTTGAGCGCGATAAAGTCAACAGCATCGCCGAAACGCTCGCGGCAACGGAAGGCATTACGGAAGTGTATTCCGTTGCCGGCAGGTACGACTTAGCCGTCATTATCCGTGTGAAACAAAACGAACAACTCGCGGATGTCGTCACCAAAAAGATTCGAAGTTTGGACGGGATCGAAAAATCGGAAACGCTGATCGCCTTCCGCGCGTATTCTCGTTACGACCTGGAGATGGCGTTCTCGCTCGGTATGGAGAACAAGTAATGGAAAGCCGTACCGCGCTCCTCTTCGGCGCCTCGGGACTCGTCGGCAGTCATTGCTTGAAACAACTGCTCGCGAGCAGTGCGTACTCGTCCGTCGTCCTGTTCGTCCGCGCACCCATACCGATGTCGCACCCCAAGCTGAAACAGCACACCGTAAACTTCGACAGCCTGCAGTCGGACCTTTTCCGCGGGGACGACCTCTACTGCTGTCTCGGCACCACCATGCGCAAAGCCGGTTCGCCGGAAGCATTCGAAAAAGTCGATTACACCTACCCGCTGGAAGTCGGCAAGCTCGCGTCGGCAAACGGCGTGAACCAATTCTTGCTCGTCACGTCCGTCGGCGCCGACCCGGCGTCGGCAAATTTCTATCTCAAGACAAAAGGACGGGTGGAAGAAGCGCTGAAACAGGTTCCGTTTCACTCATTGCTTATTTTTCGGCCTTCCTTCCTGATGGGAAACCGGCAGGAGTTCCGCCTCGGCGAACGCATCGGCATCACGACTATGCGCGCATTGACCGCCGCGCCCGTCGGCGCGCTGAAAAAATACCGCCCCATCGCCGCATCCGTCGTCGCCAACGTTATGGTAAATGTCGCCCAGCGCGGGCTTGACGGCCTGCACCTGTTCGAGTCGGATGAAATCCAATCCATCGGCGTCGCATGACGCTTTGGCAATTTCTCCTCCTCTTTGTGAGCGGTATTGCGTCGGGATTCCTTAACGTGATGGCGGGAGGCGGCTCCGCTCTTTCGCTCCCCCTCCTGATTTTCCTCGGTCAATCAAGTGCGATGGCGAACGGTACACTCCGCGTCGCAATCCTAATTCAAAATATGGCGGCAGTCGCGTCCTTCCGGCGGCTGGACGTGCACGAGTTCAAACGCAGTCTTTCCTACACCTTCTGGGCGATGCCGGGCGCGATTGCAGGCGCAATCGCCGGCGTGACAGTGGGCGATGAAACGTTCCAGAAAATCCTCGGCGGCGTGATGATCGCCACCATTTTTTCGTTGTTCATCAAATCACCAGCCACCGAAGCTTTTGCCGAAAACCGCAAACGCTCGTGGCTCATCTACCCTGCAATGCTGTTCATCGGATTCTACGGCGGGTTCATTCAGGTGAGCGTCGGATTCCTATTTATGGTCGCGCTCTATCATATCGAAAAACTTAACCTCGTGTACGTGAACATGCACAAGGTGACGATCGTGCTGATGTACATGGGTCCCGCGCTCGCGATCTATGCATGGACGGGCAATGTGGAATGGGTGTCGGGCATCGTGCTCGGCGTGGGCAGTGCCGTCGGCGGATGGTGGGCGGCGAACGCTTCGGTGAAGAAAGGCGAGAAGCTCATCCGCGCCGTGCTTGCTGTAGCAATCGTCATCATGGCGGCGAAGTTGTTGGGGGTATTTTGAGAAAGCAGTGCTAACCGCGAATGTGAAAAGAACGCGTTCCTTGTCCTCTCTCTCGTGCTCTTTGGATATCTGGCGGTGACGGAAATTGAGGGCTTGTGGTGAGCAGAGCCCACCGAAAATTCCATCACGTTTACTTCCCCCCGTACAAGTTCAGCATAGTTTAGTAACGGGGTTTTTGATAGCGTCCTAATTTTAATAATGTTTGGTGGGACAGGCATTCCTGCCTGTCCAGAAAAGTCGGACAAGTCCCGAAGGTCCGTAGGACTCCTATGGAGGATGGCTTCGCCAAATGTCTGACCTACCAAACGAGGACTCTACCGAGCTTTTTCCATTCTTGCAAGTCAAACGCTTTAGCCGTAGATTATTCTTTGTTTTGAATTTTCCAGTAGCGCATTAACTTAGCACGGAGGAGACATGGAACGCAAGAACATAGCCGGCAACTCAGTGTGGGAAGGGATGGTCGGGTATTCGCGCGCGGTGCGCATCGGCAACCACATATTCGTCGCAGGCACTACCTCGACCGACGAAAACGGCATCATTTCCGGCGTGAAGAACCCGTACCGCCAGACAGTACAATCGCTCAAGAACATCGAGACCGCGCTGCAGAAAGCCGGCGCGAGCCTGAAGGACGTCGTGCGCACGCGGATGTTCATCACCGACCCCGCCTACGCGGAAACCATCGGCAGGGCGCACAATGAAGTATTCAAAGACATTAAGCCCGCTTCGACCATGGTGGTGATCAGCCGGCTCGTCGATAAAGAAATGCTGGTGGAAATAGAAGCCGACGCGATTGTCGAGTAAATGTTGATGTCATTCTGAGTCCCGATGCCGCCCTGAGCGAAGGCGTTCCTTCTGGAGACTCCGCTCAGGGTGAAACCTCAATTGAGTAATCTTCCGCGCATATCGAATATCATCCTCTATCCCATCAAAGCGCTTGATGGGATAGCCGTTTCATCTGCCGCCGTGACGCCGGGCGGGTCGCTTCTGCACGACCGCGCGTACAAAATCATTGACGAGCGCGGAAACTACGTCCGCGGCAAAAACAACAAGAAAGTACACTTGTTGCGCACGCGGTACGACCTCGCGGCTCAGCATGTTACACTGACCGTGCAAGGCACGCAGGAACCGTTCACGTTTCATTTCAACACCGAGCAGAGAAAATTGGAGCGATGGTTGTGCGAGTTTTTCGAGATGCGTGTGTATCTTGTGCATGATTCGACATCCGGCTACCCCGACGACCGGATTGCGTGGGGCCCGACAATCGTCACCGAAGCATCGCTGGAGTTCGTTGCAACATGGTTCCCCGGACTTACCGCTCAGGATGTAATGCGACGATTCCGTCCAAATATCATATTGACGGGCGTTGAAGCATTCTGGGAAGACAGATTGTTTGGCGAGCCTCGTACGTTCC
>DASWKY010000258.1:0-12368 GCA_036396395.1 Bacteroidota bacterium
ATTCCCACCGGACTGCACCCGCATGAAGTAGCTGTTTCGCCGGACGGGAAGATCGCCGTTGTTGCAGACTACGGTAATGGACCCAACCCCGGTAGTACAATCACCATGATTGATATTCCGGGCAAGAAAAAAATAAAATCCGTCAGCCTGGGCGAATACCGCCGCCCGCACGGCATTGAGTGGCTGAAGGACAACACCGTCGCCGTCACCGTCGAAGCCAACAAGGCGCTTCTGCTGGTGGATATTGAAAGCGGCAAAGTTCTCAACGCCATCACTACGGACCAGAACGTTTCTCATATGGTTGTTGTGACGAAAGATTTGTCAAAGGCTTTCGTCGCCAACATCGGCTCCGGCACCACCACGGTTCTTGACCTGAAGACCAATAAGAAGCTTGCCGACATCCCAACCGGCGCGGGAGCGGAGGGCATCGCGATAACACCGGACGGCAAAGAAATCTGGGTGACGAATCGCTCAGCGAACACCGTTTCCATCTTGGACGCCGCCACGCACGAAATTTTGGCAACGCTTAAGTCCGAAGCCTTTCCGATCCGCGTGAAGATTACGCCGGACGGTAAACACGCGCTCGTCTCCAACGCGGAATCGGGCGAGGTTGCCGTGTTCGATACGAAAGAGCGGAAAGAAATCCGGCGCATCAAAATGGAGTTCAGCCCCGTCAACGACGTGGACAAGCGGCTGTTCAGCGGCCAGTTCGGCACAAGCCCGGTACCGGTGGGAATCTTGATCGAGCCTTCCGGCTTGTATGCCTATATCGCTAATACGCAAGCAGACGTTGTGACGATTCTTGATTTGAAGGAATGGAAAATTATCGACCGCCTCATTACAGGCAAAGAGCCGGACGGGCTTGGGTTTTCGAGGTTGGTGCTACAGTAACACAACAGGCGATTCTCACAAATCGCCTGTTGTGTTTCCGTGCCTATAATGAGGAAAGTTAATTCTCCGCGTACCTCGCGTTCGTTGAGTGGGCGGCGCGTTGGAGAAGCCGCACGGTAGATTCCGGCGTAAGAAGCGTTTTGCCGTCCACCACTGCTTGCGGCGGAAGCTCGCGCGCGTCTTTTCCGGTGATACGCTCGTACATCACAAGTGCGGCTAAATACGTGCCGAGCGTAGACGGATGAAAATCATCCTGCCCGTATAATGCGAGGGCCGGCTCTTCCTGCCAAGCAGTCAACCAAGCTTCTCCAGCAGGTATGAACAATCCGCCGACTGCATCAGCGGCGCTTTTATACGACACGCGAACATCTTCGAAGAACGACATTCGGCTCTTATCCGGCCACACCATATACAACGCGGTCTGCCCTTTCACGCCTTTTATGTGTTGGTCGAATTGTTTTGTCGCGTCGACCAGCAGTTCGCGGCTCTCCGGCAAGGACGAGGGTCCTTGCTGGAGAATGACAACATCCCACCCGCCGCGCTTCACCTGGTCGACGGCATCGCTTCCGCCGTTGAGATGGTCAATCAGCGCGAAATCCGGATTGGCGACTGAGTGGTAGCTCATCTCTTCTCCACCGGCTTTCATCAAGCCCTGTAGAGTAGCGGGGAGGTTGTTGAAGTACGTTAAGCTGTTGCCGATGAACAGCACATGGACGCCGGGACCCGTGAACGACTCGAGCAGCTTCTCGCACGCAAAGAACGCCGTGAGCGCCGCAAGAAAGAGGAGACTATGCATAAGGACGTTGGAAATTGTACGAACGATGCGTTTCATGGAAACAAATAAAAAAGGCGATTCTCTCCGAATCGCCTTCTTACGATACGATGATGTGTAAACGTGCTGACTGAGTGCCGGTACAGCCAATTACTTCTGTGCCGCCGCAACGCTCCTGATCATCATGCCCTGCGTACCGCCCTTGGCGCGCACAAAGCCTTTCGCTTCGATATTCATGCCGATATGGTCCATCAAAATCGCGTTCGGGCTATTCTTGTGGTCATCCGGCAATAACGAAACATAGAGCTTTCCGTCTGCCGCGAGGAGGCCTAACGCCCCGCCGCCCTTGGCGCACGCTTGCGCGCATCTTATATGTCCTTCACCCTTTGCGCCTCTTGAGAGGTAACAGGCAACATCAACCACTTCGCCCGTAACCGTCATTTCCTTTTCCATCTTTTTGTCCTGCGCCGTCATCGAAGCCGAAGACACAAGAGCGGCAATGAGAATGCCGAGCAACATCGCGACCGGTTTTTTCATGGCAGTTACTCCTTAAATAAGTGATACATGGTAAGCGGTGAACAAGACGTAAGAAAATAACATTTTTTCAAACAAAATAATTCCCCGATACTGCTTAGACTTCCGCCATTTCTGCCTTCTTTTTGCCCATCCGGTTGCGCTCGTTTGTGTCGAGATACCGTTTTCGCAGGCGAATGGATTTGGGCGTTACTTCGACGTATTCATCTTCACTGATCCACTCGATAGCCTGTTCGAGCGTCATGATGTGAGGCGTTTCGAGGCGGATGGCTTCGTCCGCGCCGGACGCCCGCATATTGGTGAGATGCTTCGTTTTGCAGATGTTCACAACCATATCATGTTCACGGGAGTTTTCCCCGACCACCATGCCGGCGTACACCCGGATGCCGGGCTCGATGAAAAACGTCGAGCGCTCCTGCAATTTATACATAGCGTAGGGGACGGCGATACCGTCTTCCAACACAATCAGCGCGCCGCGGGTACGCGTGGCAATCTCGCCCTTCACCGGCTCGTAGCCGTGAAAATTGTGGTGCAGGATGCCGTTGCCTTTTGTTTGCGTCATGAATTCCGAGCGGAATCCGATGAGCCCGCGCGCTGGCACGATGAATTCCAGCCGTGTATTACCCTGCGCCTGCAACATGTTCTTCATCTCGCCGCGCCGCTGTCCGAGGTTTTCGATCACCACGCCCGTGAACTCGTCCGGCACGTCAATAATCACATGCTCCATCGGTTCGGAGAGAACATCGTCGATGCGCTTGTAGATGACCTCCGGGCGGGAGACCTGAAACTCGTACCCCTCGCGCCGCATCGTCTCGATCAAAATACCGAGATGCAGTTCGCCTCTGCCGCTGACCTTAAACACATCCGGCGAATCCGTCAACTCCACGCGCAGACTGACATTCGAGCGCAACTCACGCGCAAGGCGTTCTCCCAAATGCCGCGTGGTAACGTACTTACCTTCCGTTCCCGCGAACGGCGAGTTATTCACGATGAAATTCATCGAGAGCGTCGGCTCTTCGATGGAGACAAACGGCAACGGCGTCGGGTCGGACGCTTCGGCTATCGTCTCGCCGATGTCGACGTCTTCCATACCCGCGATGGCGATAATATCGCCCGCGCTTGCCTCAGCCACTTCGACCCGCTTGAGTCCGTCGAACGTATAAATTTTCGTGACCCGCGCGTCTTCAACCGTGCCCGTGTAGTGCACGACCTTCATCGGCGAGCCAAGCTTGAGGGTCCCCTGTGATATTCTGCCGATACCAAGTCTGCCGAGATAATCGTTATAGTCGATGGTCGTGACGAGCATCTTGAACGGCAAGTCGGCGTCGCCCGGCGGCGGCGGAACCTTGCTGATAATTGCCTCGAACAGAGGCAACAGGTTTTCGCTTTCCTGATCAAGCTCTCGTTTTGCTATGCCCTGTTTCGCGATGGAATAGATTGTCGGAAAATCCAATTGATGGTCGTGCGCGCCGAGCGAGAGAAACAGTTCGAACACCTCGTCCAGCACCTCATGCGGCCGCGCGTCTTTACGGTCAATTTTGTTGATGACGACGATGGGTTGGAGGTTCAGCTCAAGCGATTTCTTGAGCACGAATTTTGTGCCGGGCAGAGGACCCTCTGCCGCATCGACGAGCAGGAGCACGCCGTCAACCATTTTGAGCGTACGCTCCACCTCGCCGGCAAAGTCCGTATGCCCCGGCGTGTCCACAATATTGATTTTAATGCCGTTCGGATGTTCCTTCGACTTGTAAAACACCGCGGTATTTTTGGCAAGAATGGTGATGCCACGCTCGCGTTCCAGGTCGTTGGAATCCATGACACGGGTGACCAGTTCTTGGTTCGCGCGGAACGTCCCGGTCTGGCGAAGCATATGGTCGACCAGCGTCGTTTTCCCGTGGTCAACGTGTGCAATAATGGCGATGTTGCGTATGTCTTCTCGTTGCTTCATAAGTGAAGATGCTGATTTCGCGGATGAACACAGATGCACGCGGATTCATACAGTTAGAATGATTGCAGAGAACAGGTTGTTGATGCTATTACGAAGCAGTGCGTATCCGCGTACATCCGCGAAATCAGCGAGAATCCGCATAGAATGAAAAATGCCTCGGCACCATTCACCTGAGGCGTTGATAAGATACGAAATTGTTCAGTGAAAACCAACGAGCAAGCCGGAGTGGTTGTAATTAGCGGCTGTTTTCAGTATCTTTACTCAAGAACCCTTCCTGCGTTAAGTCTTAAACTTTTCGCGGGAGGGGTGGAGTGTTTTCTATCGGGCAGACAATCCGCAGTTTTGAGATGAGCGCGAAAAAATGCTAAAGAAGATACAGAAGAACATTATTCAATCGAAGCCGTTTCAACAATTATCGCAGAGTCTGAGCGGTCTCATGAACGTTGCACCAATACACATTGGTGGTGTGAGCGGCTCGCTATTGGCATTCGTTGCGGCACATGTGTTCGAGCAATGCCACACTCAAATAATTCTGATTGTGCCGGATGAAGAAAAAGCCGAGCGGCTACGCGACGATTGTGCCTTGCTTATCGGAGAAGAGAGCGTCCGCCTTGCCGTGTATGGCGGAAGCCACCACGCGGAGGCATTCGACCTCAGCACCTCTATCGCTATGGTCGAAGCATTGCGGACGCTTGGCGAGGGTAAGCCCTGTCTTGTAGTAGCGTCGGCGGAGGGAATCACCAGCCGTGTTCCGCTTCCGGAATCTTTCAAAGGGCATAGCGTTCAGGTACAAGCGGGCGGCGAACAGCCGTTTGGGGGATTTCTCGCCAAGCTGACCGCGCTTGGCTTCGAACGCAAGGATTTCGTTGAAGGATATGGCGATTTCGCCGTCAGGGGCGGCATTGTGGATGTCTTTCCGTTTATTGGAGATAACCCGGTGCGCATCGAATTCTGGGGCGATTCCGTTGAATCCATCCGCGAATTCGAAGCGCTTTCTCAACGCTCTATCCGCCAGCTCGAGGCGGCTCACATCGTGCCCGGCTTTTCGAACGGGTCTGATACGCCATCCGCTTCACTGTTCGACTATCTGAAAAGCGACGCAATACTCCTGCTCGATGAATCCATTCTTATCCAAAAAGAAATCGAAGAACTTCAAAAATTCGGAAGCGAACGATTCTCGTGGGAAGACGTTGAGCGTGCGGCGAGCCGCTTTGCGCGCATTCTCCACTCCTCATTCGAATCCAAAAGTCAACCGAAAACAATACGGTTTTCTTCCATCGCACAGGCAAGCCTGAACGGAAACATTAAACTCGCGGTACAACAAATTCACGACCTGAACAACAAGGGGATCGAAGTCGTCATCGCCTGCGATACGCAGGAGGAAGAACGCCGGTTGAAAGAATTATTTGATGAGGAGTTGACAGCTCCAGAAGCAGAAAACATTATCGAACACCGAATACCGAATAATGAATTTCGAAGTTCGTCGTTCGACATTCGATACTCGGTCTTCACCGATGCGGTGCACTCAGGGTTCACGTATCCCGCAGCGAACATTGCTGTGCTTACGGAACACGAGCTCTTCGGACGATTAAAGCGTCAAGGACTCGCGAAGCGGACGCGGTTCAAAGGCTTCACGCAGAAAGAACTCAGCCAGCTCCATCGCGGGGATTTTATCGTCCACGTGGATTACGGGATCGGAAAATTCGCGGGACTGCAGAAAATCAACGTGCGCGGCGCAGAGCAGGAAGTCATGAAAGTTTTCTACCAGGACGACGATGCGCTGTACGTGAACCTGAACTACATCAACCGCGTGCAGAAATATTCCTCGCGCGAGGGACATGTCCCTGTGCTCACGAAGCTCGGCGCGCCGCAGTGGGACCGCCTGAAGGCGAAAGCCAAGAAGCGTGTGAAGGACATCGCACGCGAGCTGATCGCCCTCTACGCCAAGCGGAAGCTCGAACCCGGTTTCGCGTTTGCGCCCGACACGCACTGGCAGAAGGAAATGGAGGCGTCGTTCATGTACGAGGATACGCCCGACCAAGCTCAGGCGACCGGGCAAGTAAAGATAGATATGGAGCAATCCTCGCCTATGGACAGGCTTATTTGCGGCGACGTCGGTTTCGGCAAAACCGAAGTCGCCGTCCGGGCGGCATTTAAGGCGGTACTGAGCGGCAAGCAGGTTGCCGTCCTTGTGCCCACAACTATCCTTGCGCAACAGCATTACAACACGTTCCTTGACCGGTTGGGGCGATATTCGGTGAAAATCGAGGCATTACACAGGTTTAAGTCGAAGAAAGAGCAAAAGACTGTGCTCGAAAACCTGCATAGGAAACAGGTGGACGTTCTCATCGGCACGCATAGACTGCTCTCGAAGGATGTGCAATTCAACGACCTCGGCTTGCTCGTGATTGACGAGGAGCAACGATTCGGCGTTTCTGCCAAGGAAAAATTGCGCCACCTGCGCGCCAACGTGGATACACTTACGCTGACCGCGACGCCGATACCCCGCACACTCCATTTTTCGTTGATGGGCGCGAGGGACTTGTCGCTTATCAATACGCCGCCGCGCAACAGGCGTCCCATCCTCACGGAGATTGCGCAATTCGACAAACAGCTGATACGCGAGGCGATCCTGCGCGAAGTGCGGCGCGGTGGACAAATATACTTTGTGCATGACCGCATCCAGAATATCGACGACGTTCAACGAATGTTGCAGGAGCATATCCCTGAGGCGAAGTTCCATATCGCACACGGACAGATGAAAGGGCACGAACTCGAAGCGGCGATGATGGCGTTTCTGGAAAAGAAATACAACGTGCTGATTTGCACGAAGATTATTGAGTCCGGTATTGACATTCCCAGCGTGAACACCATTATCATCAACCGGGCGGATAGGTTCGGGTTAGCGGAGCTGTACCAATTGCGCGGGCGGGTCGGGCGCTCGAATGAACAAGCCTACGCCTATTTGCTCACGCCGCCGTTATCCGTCTTGCCGAAGCCGACACTAAGGCGGTTGCAAGCGTTGCAGGAGTTTACGGAACTCGGCTCCGGGTTTA
The DNA here is from genome assembly GCA_036396395.1 of Bacteroidota bacterium. Classification (GTDB taxonomy): domain Bacteria; phylum Bacteroidota; class Ignavibacteria; order UBA10030; family UBA10030; genus JAKEEG01. The sequence continues at coordinate 7,202 of DASWKY010000258.1, forward strand.
ACCTGGCGATGCGCGATTTGGAAATACGCGGCGCCGGCAATTTGCTTGGAGCAGAGCAATCGGGGTTCATCATGGAAATGGGGTTTGAAATGTACCAGAAAATTGTGGAGGAGGCGGTCGGGGAATTAAAAGAGCAGGAGTTTGGCGATGTTTTTGCCGGACAGAAGGGCGACGGCAGTCCACAGAAAGTAGAAACGGTCATCGAAACAGACATTGAAGCATTCATTCCCGATTTTTATATCGAGTCAGATGCGGAACGGTTGGATATTTACCGGCGGCTCTATAAGGCGGAAAAACATGACGACGTCCAATCGATGCGGGATGAGATGAAAGACCGCTTCGGCGAATACCCGGAGGAAGTCGCGCATCTGTTTGCAACCGTCGAATTAAAGATTCTCGCGCGACAGCTTGGATTTGTAAGATTAGAATTACGCGGGAATTTACTTTTCCTCGATTTTCCATCTGCCGACGAACTGTGGTTTTATGGGAATGGGGAGTATGAGAGTGGCTCGCCTGCGCCGTTTCAAGCTATCATGGCAAAGACGCAAGACCTAAAATCCTACAAACCCAACCTGAAACAAGAGGGCAAGCAATTGCGGCTCCATGCAGCGCTGGAGAAAAACACCGCCCCCGTAACAGTGATAAACTCTGCGAAAGCATTCCTCGAAAAACTCTCTAAACACCAATAAAATCAATACGTTATAGAATTTATTGCTATTCTGAAATTATTCAGGGAACTTATTTCCAATTCAAATAGTTTAAATTTAAAGTAATAAGGAAAACCATGAACGCAACGAAACGATACGGCAAGAAGGCGGAGAGAGCGCTGGGCATGTGGGTAAAGCTTGCCCGCGCCGCCGCAACCTTCGGCCAGTTGACCGCAGAAGACATTCGGAGGTACGGACTTACCCAAGCGCAGTTCGGCGCGCTCGAAACGCTGGGACACGTCGGTCCGCTCCCGCTCGGAGAGCTATGCAAGAAGCAACTTGTCAGCGGCGGGAACATGACGGTCGTGGCGGATAATTTAGAAAAGGAAGGATTGCTCGAACGGATTCACAATCAAGAAGACCGCCGCGTTGTTCTCGTGCAACTGACGAAAAAAGGAAAGAAGCTGTTCGATGAAATTTTCGTGCAACACGCGCAGCGGGTCGCCGACCTCGCATCGGTGTTGACGGAAGAAGAACAGGAAGAGCTTGGCAGGCTGACAAAGAAATTAGGAATATCCTTACAACAACGATAATAAATACCGGAGTGCATATGGCTACACGTTCAATTGAAAAAATCGTACAAAGCGTTCGCGTAGAAGTGGCGCCGAATTTTCGCGTGCGACGACCGTTGCCGCTTAATGACGTTCAGATGATCGACCCGTTTCTCCTGCTCGATCATTTCGGTCCCTTAGCGATACAGCCGAACGAAGGTGAGGGCGTTCCAGAGCACCCGCACCGCGGGTTCATCGCGATCACCTATTTGCTGAACGGGTACATCGAGCACAAGGATTCCGTCGGCAATAAAGTGCTCGTCGGTCCCGGCGACCTCGACTGGATGGTCACAGGCTCTGGGCTTCTGCATTCGGAATTGTTCGACGCTGATTTTAAACAGCGAGGCGGCATGATGCACGGTTTTCAAATTTGGCTGAACCTCCCACGCGCACATAAGATGACGCCTCCGGAGCTTTCTCCCGTGAAGGCAGAAAACATTCCCGTTGTGGAAACTCAGGACGGCGCACGAGTGAAAATTCTTGCAGGAGAATACCAGGGCAAGAAGTCATCCGTGAAAACATTTTCGCCTGTGCTGTTTTATCATGTGTTTCTTCCGCCGGGTGCAACCGTGGAAATTCCCGTCCCGCAAAGCTTTAACGCGTTCGCGTATGGCATGGCAGGCTCGGCAATGGTCGGTAGTGAGCAACGGGCGATGACGCTCGGAGAATTGGCTCTCTTTAAGAATAACGGCGAGTCGGTTCTTCTGCGCGCATCACAAGACCAATCGGCAGATATTCTTCTCTTAGGAGGAGAACCTCTGAACGAGCCCGTTGCGACCTATGGCCCATTCGTCATGAACACGCAGGAAGAAATCCGTCAGACATTTTTAGACTACCAATCAGGAAAATTTGGAACGATTACTGTATAACAGAAAGGAAGTTATCATGAAACCCATTACCATAACGGACGACACATTTAAGCAAGAAGTTGTCGAAAGCAACACGCTCACGATTGTCGATTTCTGGGCGGAGTGGTGTGGACCCTGCCGCTTGATCGCGCCGATTCTCGATGAATTGGCCAATGAATACGGGGGCGAGGTCAAATTCACGAAGCTCAATGTTGACGACAACCCGGCAACGCCGACGGCGTTCAGCGTGCGTAGTATTCCGACACTCTTGGTATTCAGAAACGGCAAGCCAGTACAGCGAATCGTCGGCTATATGCCGAAAGACGAGCTACAACGCCGTATTTCGGATGCACGGGAAATGGCGGCGGTGTAATCAAGAGACAGAAAAATGAACAACGAGACATTCACACTGCCTGCGCAGACACACATAGAGAACGTTCATCTCCGCGTCCGTTCGCTCAACGAGACGCTCTCATTTTACAAAGACATGCTCGGGTTCAGAGAAATTCAGCGCGAGGGGTCGACGGTATTTCTCTCTGCGTCAGAGAAGAAGCCGGCTCGCGTTGTGCTGACGGAACAGCCGGACGCGAAGCCGCGCTCGCGGCGCACGCCGGGGTTGTTCCATACAGCGATTCTCTATCCAAGCAGAAAAGAATTGGCGCGCACGTTTGTGCAGCTCTACGAACACCAAGTTGTGTTTCAGGGGTTTGCCGACCATGGCGTCAGCGAGGCGCTATACCTTGCCGACCCCGAAGGTAACGGTGTCGAACTCTACGCCGATAGGCCGCGCGAACACTGGCAGTACGCCAACGGCGAGCTAACTATGATCACCGAGCAATTGGACATTGAAAGTCTCGTTGCGGAATTAGACGGGAAAAAAGACGAATGGACAGGAATGCATCCCGAGACGCGCATCGGACACGTGCATTTGCAAGTCTCCGATATATCCAAAGCGGAACAGTTTTATCACCGGACGCTTGGGTTCAGCGTAACCCAACGGTCGTACCCAGGCGCGCTGTTTGTCTCAGCGGGCGGCTATCATCACCATCTCGGGTTCAATGTATGGAATAGCCGCCAGTCTGCTCCGGCTCGGCCGGATGCACTCGGCTTGCAGTCGTTCCGGATTCGGGTGCCCGGGCAAGACACACTAGATTCGCTTAAGAAGCGGCTCGCAGAAACAGAAATACGAGTTGAGTATAGCGACGGTCTTCTTCGTGTCTGGGATAGCGACGGAATCGGCGTGGAACTTTTTGAGGAAGACAGGAATTCTAACTAATGACGTACGTTACATCACATCAATTCAGGAGAGAATTATGAAGCGATTTATATTTGCCCTGCTCGTGTCGGGTATGGCGATTTCATCGGTGCTGGCGCAGGGCAACTGGCGTACCGATAAATCTCATTCCAACATTACATTCGGAATACGCCATCTGGTGATTTCGGAAGTCGTCGGAAACTTTGGCGAGTGGGATGTTAAAGTCACTTCCGCGAAGGACGACTGGTCGGATGCCACCGTCGAAGCCGTCATTAAAACGGCAAGCATCGATACCGACAACGAACGGCGCGACAACCACTTAAAGTCGGATGACTTCTTCAACGCCGAGCATTTTCCGGAAATAAAATTCATGAGCACGGGATTTGAAAAAACGAGCGAAAATACATATAAAATTATGGGCACCATAACCATTCGGGATATAACAAAACCCGTATCGTTTGACGCTGAAATTCTCGGCACGTTAAACGACAAACAGATGGGCGTCCGGACCGGCTGGAAAGCAACCACGGAAATCAACAGGTTTGATTTCGGGTTGAAGTGGAATCGCGCAACGGAAGCGGGCGGACTCGTTGCAGGCGAGAAGGTAAAAATCACCATTAATCTTGAACTCATCAAAGAAGCGGCATAAACAGGCACTCTTCGCTCAATACACAATCCCGCTTTTCACATAGTGGAAAGCGGGATTGTGCTTTTTTTTGGCTCCAGAAACAATTACAATATTGTCTATAATGAATCGTCTTAATGGAGAAAGCAACCGAGTGACCGGTTCTCACGATATAGCGGCATCGCACTCGCCCAATCAAAACATCCGGCAAGATGCGGTTGTCGAGAAGGCGTTTCGTTTCGAACGGAAGCGCTTGCTGGATTTTATCCGCCGCCGGGTGCGCACGGAGGAAGACGCGGAAGACATCCTGCAAGACGTCTTCTACCAATTGGCGGCAGGCTACAGTGTCACCGAGCCGATTGAAAAACTGACGTCGTGGCTGTTCACCGTCGCGCGGAATAAAATTATCGACTGGTACCGGAAGAAAAAACCGGAATCGCTTCCGGCAGATTTGGACAATGAATCGGCGCCGGTGAATCTGGAGCAGATCTTATTCGACCGGACACTCACTCCAGACGAAGTGTACGCCCGGTCGTTGGTCTGGGCACAGTTAGCCGATGCGTTAGATGAACTTCCGGATGAACAGCGCGCGGTCTTCGTGATGCACGAGCTGGAAGGGAAAAGTTTTAAAGAGATTGCAGAAAGTACGGGCGAACCGGTCAATACATTGCTCTCACGCAAACGCTACGCCGTGCTCTACCTGCGCGAACAACTACAGGAACTGTACGACGAATTTTTTACTTTGTAGAAAGGGACAACAATGAAACGCTGGTGGATTCGAAAAATTGCAAAAGGGTTGGTGTTTTTAACCCTTGCGCTTGTTATCTTTGGGTGGGGCGTGATGATGCTCTGGAACGGCATTGTCCCCGACGTTTTTAATGGCCCTGAACTGAGCTTCTGGCAGGCAGTCGGCTTGCTGGTCCTCTCGCATGTGCTCCTGCGCGGCTGGACGCCGTGGTTGCACCGCAGTGGCTGGGGACACGATCGCTGGAAGCGGCGCTTCGAAGAAAAACTTGCCGCCATGGCGCCGGAGGAGCGGGAGAAGTTTAAAGAAGAATGGAAACGCCGTTGTGGTTCTTACCCCGGCGAGTGGGAAGAAAAGAAAGAGCAGGCGAAACCGTCATAGTAGCAACAAAAGCGAAGATGTTCACAGAGCATTCCATTGATGCTCTAAACCCTAG
>DASWKY010000259.1:0-8043 GCA_036396395.1 Bacteroidota bacterium
AAGAAGGGATTCGAGGTGAAGAGCCACATGTCCGTCGCGACGGACGACATGATGAAGGCGATCACGGCGCGTTTCAAAAAGGAGAAGGACGTCGCCGAGCGCCACCAGCGGAAGGTGCAGGAGTTCCGTACTTCTCGCAAAAAAGAAACGCCAGAAAAGGTGGAGAGGAAGGCAGTAGTAGAGGAAGAGCCAGTCGCGAAGCAGGCTGAGCCGGAACCGGTCGAAGAAGCGGTGGAGGTAGAAGCGTCACAAGCACAAGAAGTTGAAGCGAAGAAGTCTGCGGCAGTAGAGACCGAAGCGCCATCGCCAGTTCGAGAGGAAACACTCGAAGCGGCTCCTGTTGAAGAAAAGGCAGTCGTTGCAAAGAAAGCTCCTGAGCGGGAAGGGCGTCCGCGCTCGCCATTAGAACAAGCCGCGACACGTGCACGGGGGTTGACGATTAAAGGAAAAATTCAGCTTGGCGTTCCCGCGGGCAAAGAGGCTGCTGTTGAAACGGATGAGAAGAAGAAGAAAAAGAAGAAGAAGAAAATCCGCGAAGAGGTAAAAAAAGGTAAGGCGCTTCCGGCGGCAGTGGATGATGACAGCCCGAAAGGAAAGGCTAAAAAGAAAAAGAAAAATCGGCTGAACGAAGTCGATGTGGACGAAGTGGAGAAGGCGATCCGCGAGACACTGGCGGGCATGGACGATACAAGTGTCAGCGCGCGTGCGGCGCTCCGCAAGCGGAAAAAGAAGGAACGCGAAGAGGAAGAACTGCGCACTCAAGAAGAATTGGAACGCCAGAAGACCCGTGTGCGGGTAACGGAGTTTGTGACCGTCGGTGAACTGGCGAATTTGATGCGCGTATCGGTCGCCGAGGTGATTCAGAAAATCATGAGTCTCGGTATTATGGCGTCCATCAACCAACGTTTGGATAAAGACAGCATTACGGTAGTGGCGGACGAGTTTGGGTTTCAGGTAGATTTTGAGGAAGAATTCGCGGCAGAGGCGTTAGTTGACCAGACGGACAACGAAGAAACATTACAGCCGCGTGCGGCGGTGGTCACGATCATGGGACATGTCGACCACGGAAAAACATCGCTTCTCGATTATATCCGCACGGCGACCGTCGTTGCGGGCGAAGCAGGCGGCATTACCCAGCACATCGGCGCGTACGAAGTCACGCTGGAGAACGGCAAGCAGATTACGTTTCTTGATACGCCGGGTCACGAGGCATTTACCGCTATGCGCGCCAGAGGCGCGCAGGTGACGGATACCGTTGTGCTTGTTGTTGCCGCAGACGACAACGTGATGCCCCAGACGGTTGAAGCGATCAGCCACGCGCAAGCGGCAGGCGTACCGATTATCGTCGCCATTAATAAGACCGATAAGCAGGACGCCAATCCGGACCGCATCCGCCAGCAACTTTCCGAAAAAGGCGTACTGCTTGAAGAGTGGGGCGGCAAGTATCAGTCTGTAGAAATTTCGGCGCGCACAGGAAAGAATGTCGACCTTCTCCTCGAGAAGATCTTACTCGAAGCCGAAGTGTTAAATTTGAAAGCCAATCCGGTTCGACATGCACGAGGGGTCGTTATTGAAGCGCAGTTGGACAAAGGAAAGGGAACCGTTGCGACGGTGTTAGTGCAAAAAGGCACGCTGAGAATCGGCGATTCGTTCGTTTGCGGCATCTGGAGCGGGCGCGTGCGTGCGATGTTTGACGAGCGCGAAAATCGCGTAGAGGCGGCAAAGCCGTCCCAGCCTGTGCAAGTCGTCGGGTTCGACGGCACACCGCAGGCGGGCGATGTGTTCGTGGTGCTCCCGACTGAACGAGAAGCGCGCGATATCAGCATCAAGCGCCAGCAGTTGAAACGCGAACAGGATTTCCGCCAGCGACATACGATAACATTAGACGACCTCTCGAAGCAGATCCAGGAGGGACAGGTTCAAGACCTGCCGATTATCGTGAAGGGCGACGTGGACGGCTCCGTGGAGGCGCTCTCCGATTCGCTGATGAAGCTCTCCACCTCGGAAGTCAAAGTGCATGTAATTTTGAAAGGCGTCGGGGGAATTTCCGAAGGCGATGTGCTTCTTGCGGCGGCTTCACGCGCAGTCATTATCGGGTTCCATGTTCGTCCGAATCTCAATGCGCGACGGCTCGCCCAGCAAGAGGAAGTTGAAATCAGACTCTACAATATTATTTACGACGCCATCAACGACGTCCGCAACGCGCTGGAAGGCATGCTCGCGCCAACTATCTCCGAAGAAGTCACTGCGACGGTGGAAGTGCGCGATACGTTTAAGATTCCCAAAGTCGGCATGATTGCCGGATGTTACGTCAAGGACGGGACGATTATTCGCAACAACAGAATCCGGCTTGTCCGGGATGGAGTAGTAGCGTTCGAAGGCACCATCGCCTCGTTGAAGCGTTTCAAGGAAGACGTACGCGAGGTGGCGGAAAACTTCGAGTGCGGTATTGCGTTGGAAGGCTTCAACGACATCAAAGTCGGCGATATTATCGAAGCATACAAAACGGTGGAAACGAAACGCAAGCTGTAACGGGTATTCTTATGTCGGTACGAACGGAAAAAGTCGCCTCGCTGATTAAGCAGGAGTTGGGGGTGATCTTCCAGCGGAATTTCAGCATGAAAGAGTACGGGTTCATGACGGTCACGGAAGTGCGCGTCAGCCCGGACCTCAAAACGGCAAAAGTATATGTCAGTGTGTTCGGCGACGCAGAACGCAAACAACGCACGATGGATTTGCTTGAGCACGAAAGAGGCTTCGTGCGGTCGGAACTCGGACACAGCATCCGGTTGAAGTTTACGCCGTCGGTGATGTTTTATCTTGACGATTCACTGGACCGGGCGATGAATATCAACCGCATTCTCGATAAGATTCATAAGGAAACGCCTGACGATAAGGAGTGAGAAATGAGCGAGACTATGATACACTCCGAAGAAAACGGGGAAGTCCTTTTGCTCGATAAGCCGCTCGACTGGACGTCGTTCGATGTGGTGAAGCGTATCCGGTGGGCGTTCAAGGTCGCAAAAGCCGGGCACGCAGGCACGCTCGACCCGCGCGCAACAGGGTTACTGATTGTCTGCACCGGAAAGAAAACGAAGACCATCGACCAGTTTGTCGGGTTGGAGAAAGAATATATCGGTACATTTGAGCTTGGCATTCGTACGGCGAGCTTCGACTCCGAGACAGAAATCAGTGAGCGCAAGCCGTATGATGCGGTGACGCTCGAACGCATCAATGAAGAAATCCGGCAGTTTCTGGGTAAGAGTTTTCAGGTTCCGCCGATGTATTCAGCCGTCAAGCATCATGGCAAGCCGTTGTATAAGTATGCGAGACGGGGGAAAGAGATCGCACGCGAGCCGAAAGAAATCGATATTAAGGAATTTGAGGTGACGGCGTTTCATTCGCCGCAGGTGGAGTTCAGGGTTGTCTGCTCGAAAGGCACGTATATCCGGTCGCTCGTGGACGACCTCGGCCAGCGCCTCGGTTGCGGAGCGATGTTGAGTTCGCTACGGCGAACACGCATCGGACAATATCATGTCCGTGACGCCATGACCGTTGAGCAATTGGAAAACGCACGCCGAACGAGCGTTTCAAAGGATTCTCGGATAGCGCATGAAAGTCGTCTCCCAGCTTAACGATATCGCGTTCGATAAGAATTCAGTGGCTACCGTCGGCACGTTCGACGGAGTCCATGCGGGACACCGGGAGATTGTGCAGGAGGCAGTCCGCCGTGCGAAAGCACGCGAGGGGCGCAGTGTGGTGGTGACGTTCGAACCCCACCCGCGTGAGGTCATCGGCTCGCAGTCGGTGCAGTTACTGACAACGATAGACGAGCGGCGGCGGTTGTTGGAAGAGTTGAAGCCGGATGTGTTATTCATCGTCACCTTCACGTACGAATTTTCGCGGCAGAGTTTCCGGGATTTTTATTTGAACTACCTCGTGAACGGTATCGGCGCCAGCGAAATTGTTGAAGGCTACGACCACCACTTCGGCAGGGACCGGGAAGGAAGCATTGAAGTACTGGTCACGCTCGGGAAAGAATTCGGTTTTTCCGTCGTTGCCGTAAAACCATTTTCCGTACACGGTGAGGTTGTGAGCAGTTCGCGGGTACGGCGGTATCTTCAAGAAGGCGACGTTGTGCGGGCGGGCGAATTTCTGGGCAGACCGTATTCGCTTGGAGGCGAGGTCGTTCGGGGAGATGGACGCGGCAAACAGTTGGGCTTTCCAACGGCCAATATCGCTCCATCGTCGCCGAAAAAGCTTATCCCTAAGAATGGGGTGTACTTTGTAGGCGTACGTGTCGGCAACAAGTTACAGCACGGGATGGCGAACATCGGCTTGCGCCCGACATTTGCGGGAGACGGGCAACGGTTGATTGAAGTTCACCTATTGCAGTATCAGGGAGATTTATACGGCGCATCAGTCGAGCTGTACTTTCTGAGACGCCTGCGCGATGAGCGGAAGTTTTCCAGTCCAGAAGCGCTGAGGGAACAGCTTCTGCATGACCAACAAGAAAGCGAACAATTACAGAAAGAATTTTCAACAACAGTATCATAAAGAACATTTTACGAGGAGCCAATGTCATTAACAAAAGAGCAAAAAAACGAACTGATTAAAAAATACGGCAAGAGCGCGAGCGATACCGGTACGGCAGAAGTGCAGATTGCCATCCTGACCGCTCATATCAACGGCCTCTCGCCGCATCTCGACACGCACAAGAAAGACCACCACGGACGGCTGGGGCTGTTGAAGCTCGTTGGCAAGCGCCGCCGCCTCCTGGATTATCTACAGCGGAAGGACGTCAGCCGCTACAGAAAAATTATTCAAGAACTTCAAATCAGAAAGTAAATTACTTGCGTACGCCGAGGGCGGTGTACGGTTGTTTCATGATGTTGTTTATAAGAAAGAGGCGCTATGATTATTAAAGATATCGAACTCGGCGGAAAACAGATTTCCTTCGAGACAGGCCGTTTGGCTAAACAGGCGGATGGTTCAGTGATGGTTCGCTACGGCGATACGATGGTGCTCGCAACGGTTGTGAGCGCGCGCGAAGCGAAGGAGGGCCAAGGATTTTTCCCGTTACAGGTTGAGTACCGCGAAAAAACTTCTGCGGCTGGAAAAATTCCCGGCGGATTTTTTAAGCGGGAAGGCAGGCCGACGGAGAAGGAAACCCTCTCGTCCCGTCTTATAGACCGCCCAATACGGCCGATGTTCCCTAAAAAGTACATGAACGAAACACAGATGCTCGTCACGGTATATTCGTCCGACGCACAGCATGACGGCGACGTGCTCGGCGCGTGCGCCGCGTCTGCCGCGTTGATGGTATCGGACGTGCCGTTCGATGGACCGATTGCCGAAGTGCGCGTCGGCAGAATTGACGGGCAGTTTGTCATCAACCCCACGTTTGCAGACTTGCCGCGCAGTGATATGGATGTCGTCGTCGCAGGGACTGCCGATTCCATCGTGATGGTGGAAGGCGAAGGTCGAGAAATTTCGGAAGCGGACATGGTTGCCGCGCTGGAATTCGGCCATGCATCAATTAAAAAGCTGTGCGCGCTTCAAGAGGAACTGGCGAAAGCAGTCAATAAGCCGAAGCGGGCAGTTGTAGCGCCGGAAATTCCAGATGGACTGGAAGCGGACGTGAAGAGTCTCGCCGCCGATAAGTTAAAAGAACTCAGCCGCACGGTGCTGACGAAAGAGCAACGCTCCGAAGCCACCAATAAAGTTTACGACGAGGTGCAGAAGTCGCTCGCGGAAAAATATCCTGAACAGGAAGCGATGCTCAGCGAATGCCTGCACGACTTGGAAAGCGCGTCAATGCGCTCGACCATTCTGACCGAAAAGAAACGACTGGACGGGCGCGGACTTACGAACGTACGTCCTATTACGATTGAGGTCGGTCTTCTGCCCCGCACGCACGGCTCTGCGCTGTTCACGCGCGGCGAAACGCAAAGCCTGACCACAATCACGCTCGGCACGAAAATGGACGAGCAGATGATTGACGGGTTGCTTCCCGAATCGACGAAGCGTTTCATGCTCCACTACAATTTCCCGCCGTTCAGCGTCGGGGAAATCAAACGCATGTTGTCGCCGGGCAGGCGCGAAATAGGCCACGGTAATTTGGCTGAGCGTTCGCTGAAAAATCTAATGCCTGACGAAAAGGAATTTCCGTACACGGTTCGCATCGTATCGGATGTTCTTGAATCCAACGGCTCGTCTTCGATGGCGACGGTCTGCGCCGGCAGTTTATCGTTGTTCGACGCAGGCGCGCCCTTGCAACGCGCGGTTGCCGGTATCGCCATGGGTTTGGTGAAGGAAGGCGACAGCGTTGCCATCCTGAGCGACATCCTCGGCAATGAAGACCATCTCGGCGACATGGATTTCAAGGTTGCCGGTACGGCGAACGGCATCACCGCGTTCCAGATGGACATCAAGATTAAGGGGATTTCGTTCGCCATTATGCAACAGGCGCTGGCACAGGCAAAGGAAGGCCGGTTGCATATTCTCGGAGAAATGAATAAAGTCATTTCCCAGCCGCGCGCAGACATGTCCCGTTATGCGCCTCGGCTACAGACTGTGAAGATTCCTGTTGATATGATCGGCGCGCTCATCGGTCCTGGCGGCAAGAATATTCGCCAGTTGGTTGCCGATAGCGGTGCTGAGATTAATGTCGAAGACGACGGTACGGTGACGGTTGCCGCCGTGGAACAGGAATCGGCGGACAAAGCCCTGAACTATATCCGTAAACTGGCGGAAGTGGCGGAAGTCGGCAAGGTCTATAAAGCGACAGTGAAGAAGATCATGGAATTCGGCGCGTTCGTGGAAATCCTGCCCGGCAAGGAAGGCTTGGTGCATATTTCTCAATTGGATGTGAACCGCGTCGGCAAGGTGGAAGACCTGGTGAAGTTAGGCGATACCATCGAAGTGAAGTTGATGAAAATTGACGACGAAGGCAGGCTGAATCTCAGCCGGAAAGCCCTCTTACCCGGCGGTGAAAACGCCATGGAAGAGATGAATAAGCCGCGCCCGAAACGTGACCACGGCGACAGTGGACACAGACGGGAAGGCCATTCGCGTCCGCGTCATTAAAACGTTGACAAGCGTTTCGAGGAATCCTCACACTCTTGAAGCGTGTGGGGATTTTTTTTTAATATGAGACTTCCGTGAAGGACATAACCCCCTGCGTTCCGATAGCTTTGCTACCGGAACGCGTCCCCCTTAGGTAGGGGGACAAAGTATAGGTCGGGTGCTTTTTCCCCTCCTTAATTAAGGAGGGGTGTCCGCCGCAGGCGGACGGGGAGGTCGCCTTGAACCGGTACTAACATATTGAAGGGGCGCATTGCACTTTGCCCCAACAAACACATGAACAAGAGCATCACACAATCTAAAGGGCTACTGGGAACTGTCGCCGTGCCCGGCGATAAATCTATTTCGCACCGCGCGCTGATGTTCGGCGCGTTGGCGGACGGAACATGCGAGATCACCGGCATTTCTAGCGCGGCAGACCCGCTTAACACGCGAGAGTGTTTGCGCGCGATGGGTGTCGAGATATCAGAAAAAGACGGCATCGTAACCGTGTATGGGAAAGGATTGCGCGGGCTTCAGGCTCCAAGCCAATCGCTTGACGCTGGGAATTCCGGCACTACAATGCGGTTGTTGACGGGGATGTTAGCCGGACAACGATTTGCGTCCGATATAACCGGCGATGAATCACTTCGCGGCAGACCGATGAAGCGCGTGATCGAGCCGCTTTCGACGATGGGCGCGGATATTCAAGGGACGGAGACAAATACAGCCCCGTTGCGAATTCGCCCCGTGCAGAAATTGCAGTCGATTTCTTACGATATGCCCGTAGCCAGTGCGCAAGTGAAATCGGCAATTCTCCTCGCCGGTCTATATGCAGAAGGGAAGACAAGCGTCATCGAGGCAGTCGCAACCCGCGACCATACCGAGCGCATGTTAGGGCTATCAGTTTCCAAGCGATCAGGAAAGCGAGTTGTCGAAGTGTCTGGCGGAATGAAGATTGCCCCGCGTGCTTTTGCG
>DASWKY010000260.1:0-11319 GCA_036396395.1 Bacteroidota bacterium
GGTGATGGAAACATTCCGAAGGTCTTCGCCCCAGATAAGACTATTGTGGAAGTACGTGTGCCCCCCGTCCTGGTACGCGATGCCCGGAAAGTCTTCGGGCGGGTCGTAGGCGTTCATCTCTTGCGGCGCGCCCAAGATCACCGCGCCGGCGTCGAGATGGAGGTTAATATTGCTTTTGAGATGGATACTGCCGCTTAAGTACGTTCCAGCCGGAAGAAAGACCGTGCCGCCGCCGGCATTCGCGCAGGCTTCGATAGCCCTATCGATAGCGGGACTATCGAGGGCTTTTCCGTCGCCGACCGCGCCATAGTTGCGGACATTGTAATACGGAAAGGTTGCTTGCGTTCCGGTCTGTGTCAACGCTACGCTTCCCGCGTTCACGACGCAGACCGCCGCCAAGAATGACTTCGTGAGCATATCATATCTCCTTCTTTCTGTGTGACTCTACTACTTTCGTAATCGTACAACAACTGCCGACGCGGGCGGGAGTGTAACGGTGAACATTCCGTCACCCGGCGGTGCGGTGACCGGCATCCATGTTCCGTTCCACAGTCCACCGCTTTGTATTTCCGCGTTCCCGAGTTTGACGCCTGTGGTTGAGGCAACATCGGGTGCAGTAAGCACAATTGTTTCTGCCGTCGTAAATGCGGCGTCAGGCTTTAACGATACTGTTGTCTTCGAAGATTCCGTGCCGTGTTCTTTATTAATAAGAGTGACGAGCAGGCTACCGTCGATTGCCAGAACTCCGTATGCCGTGATATTGGGCTTTTCGCTTTTCTCAGCAAACCGAACCGGAACGACACTCCCGTTACTGCCTAACTCAAACGCTTTCACCGCATAACCTAACGGGCGAACGTCGTACCCGGTCTGAGAAGCAATGAATACCGCGTAGTAGCATTCCCGCGTTCCTTCTCCGGCGGCGACACTATCACCCGTATGGAAATTCACACCTGCCGCGCCCTGAGCTGACCACCAGTGAAGGTAATCCAGGCCCCAGAGTGCCGATGCAAAGGTGTTGCTGACACCGGCGGCGCCGGCGTTGAAAAAATTATTCGTCTCTTCGATGCGAAACGTTAGCCCGGCGGCGGCGACTTCTGGCGCGAACATCCGATAAAACTCCTGGTACGAGCGAACCCAGGAAAGAGAAAGCATGCTGTCGATTCCCGCTTCTGGGGAAGCAACTCGTAACCCGCTCCCACCCGGATACGCATGTTGAGTAATAAACTTGACGAAACCTGAACTGGAGAAATCGTTCACAAAGTCTTTAGACCATACCGCTTTTCCGGGAGTAGAACTTGGACCGCAGAACCGAGCGCCCGGCGCATATGGTTCGGATGTGATAACTTCAACATAGCGTTTCCACTCATCGCGATACACCGCGTATTCTTGAGCAAACACATTCGGCTCGTTGCCAATGGCAAAACAATCGACCTCGCGCGGGTAACGGTCCATAATGTACTTCACCGTTTCAGCCGCGCGCCGGGGATCTCCGCCCCGCAAGCGCAGAGTATAAATGACTTTCACGTCTGCGGCTTGTGCAAATGCAAAGAGCGTATCAATATCCGCCCCAGCCGGAACGTCCACCGTCGGCCTATCTGCCGTATTGCCGCCAACTCGTAAATTTTTTATGCCCAGCGTGATAAACATTGCAAGGAGCGGCTTGTTTGACGGCGAAAAATAGTACTCCCCGTTTTTTCCGGGAAGTACTTTTTCCATTTCGAAGCTCAGGCCGATGAAATCTGAAGGAACGTTGTGCCGAGGTGTGCGGGTCTCTACGAAAATTGTGACTGGCGATTGCGCCGTCGCATCGGCAAGAACACACCACGCGAGGAGAAGTACCAGAATCACCGACAAGTTCCTTGACGAAGTTCTCACGCGCATACTCGAATGTTCGGGCAACCCCCTGGATGTATCGAAAGGAAAGCGCTGGACAGCTACACCGTACGTGAGCTTCAGAACAAAAAAGGGGCTGGGCATCGCGCCCAGCCCCTTGTGGGCATCGTTACTTGATTAAGACCATTTTTCTTGAAGCGACAAAATTACCGGAGGTGAGCCTGTAGACGTAGACGCCGCTACTGAGGCGAGAAGCGTCAAACGTGAACTCATGATTTCCGGCTTCCCTCTTCTCGTTCATCAACGTCACAACTTCCTGACCGAGCATATTGAACACCTTCAACACGACGTTCCCGCTATTCGGAAGGCTGAAACGAATCTTCGTCGACGGGTTGAACGGGTTGGGATAGTTTTGGTCTAAGGTGAAGTTTTGCGGAATTGCTCCACCGATATCTTCGACCGAGGTAACGTATGTCACCCAATCGGATTTTCTGGTTGGGAACCAGTTCAAGTCGCCGACCGGGAAACCGCCCACAGCGGCGGTGTACGCCTCGGAGGCTGTTTGATATGCCAGATCCAAGGTGTCCCTAAAATATGCCAGATCGCGGCGGTCAAAATCATATTCCGGTAAGAAGGTATCATTCACTTTTTGCTTACCAGCGCCGCCTTCATCGTGCGGCGTAAAGAACCACTCCGCGAATGCAATCGGAGTTGCCGGGGCGTCCGTGAACGTAATCGGCGTCGCGACCTTCGTAAACGCATTCGCCGAGTCGGCTCCTAACTTACCATTGATGTGCCATGTCAGCGGAATGAGGTCTCCTATACCTGCATCGGAACTGTCGTTACGGCTATCGTAAAAAGCTTGTAACGATGGGCTGACAGAGTAGTAATTATTATGAATGACGAACTCGGTCGTTTCATCGGGGATAGAGCCGACGAACGTCATCCTGAACTGTCCGTTCGGACCTCGTTCACCTGTGTCCCCAAATTCAGCAAGGCGAGAGCTCGCCCCTTGATACGCGGTGCTGTCATTACCAAGCACAAAATGGTCAACAAACAAATTATTGGTTATGGTGATCGTGCCTCCTACTGCTCCAATGCCGATACAGCCATGCTCGGCAAGGTCATTCACAAACGTGTTGTGGTCGACTGTGAAATTATTGATCGGCACCTGACCGGCGCCAAAATGGCGGAAGACTCTGTCCTGAAAATTTAGGAATGAGCAGTTTTGGATGAACGCGGAATCGATTGAGACGTTCCTAAAATCGATCGCTCTGCCGTTGCCGAGATTGTTCGCCCGAACATTTCCACCGTTGGCGAAAATGGAGTTGGTTGCTCTGAGATACTGCGCCGCTACGGAGGTTTGGATCAGTGTAGCAGTGCTGCCGTTCAAGATGCAGCTGTCTACATACACCTGCGTACCAATGCGATTCACATTGATGATCCTTGATTGATAGACGGAAAACTCTTCAAAACCCTCGTCCCAGCCATTCATCGTCAAATTTTTAAGATCTAACAAGGAATCTGCTTGAAAGATTTGTGCCGCGTATGCACCCGTGCCACCTCTAATAATATTAATCTGGGGTTTTGCACCTGTTCCATCTTCCGCCCTCATACGTAGCGGATACCCTGTATTTTGGATGCTGGAACTCACTAAATAGATCGCGCCCCTACGAAGGACATAGATCCGTTCCAGGTTGACTCTCTGCCCCCCTGCGGTTGTATCGCCCCGGACAGTCTCGTCAAGTGTTTTGCCGCTGATATCGGCAGGCTCGACGATGAGTTCATTCTGTCCATACACAGGGACCGCAACGAACAGTCCCAGCAAAAGGACAATCACAAGATGTCTCATTGTACCCTCCTTAAGTTTGGTTAATTAGGAAGACTTGTGTATGTGTATTGTGAATTAGTAATTACACTCGGTGTCAAAGAGCTATAGGGTGTCACTAGAATTCGAGCCGAACTCCAAAGTCGACTGTCATACCGTACTTTTGGTTCGTGTCTATCAACTGCCAGCCTGTCAACCTGTTGGCGATC
The DNA here is from genome assembly GCA_036396395.1 of Bacteroidota bacterium. GTDB lineage: Bacteria > Bacteroidota > Ignavibacteria > UBA10030 > UBA10030 > JAKEEG01. The sequence goes on from DASWKY010000260.1 coordinate 3,871, forward strand.
ATTGCTCCCTCTTGCGTATTGCTTATATTATTTAAGCTGAGAATTAAGGAAAGATAATCCGTTGCTTGCTGTTTGAGCGTCATATCCCACCGGGAATATGCTTGCGTGATGCCGTCGCTGCGTCCATCAGAAGAAAAACTTCGGTTAAATTCACCTTGATAAAAATATGAGACTCTCAACGAGAAACCTTCGTAATCGTATCCTAACGACGCGTTGGCAAAAAACTCCGGTTGGTCCTCTAATTTCTGCTTCCTCTCAACGATCGTTCGCCGGGGTGTACCAGTTGGTCGCCCTGGTGTCGGGATTCGTACAGTATCTTCGGTGGTCAGCCACGTCTCTGAACGCACGACGGTGAAATTGTAATTCAGTACAATGTTTTTCAAAAGCCCGGGAAGCCATCGCAAGTCCGTCTGGTGCTCGACCTCAAATCCCCACACGCGGGTCGGTTTTGTCGAGTTGTATCGCCAGGTAAGTGTATACTCACGGTCGGTAAACGGGAAGTTGTTTGTATAAGACCGCCAGTCAACCCCAAGTTTATCAACGATGTCGCGCCGATGCACTGTTTCGCCGTAGAGCCTAACAGAATCGGAAAAAAGAGTAATGCCGTTGAGCGTATGGTACATATTCTTGATATCTTTATAGAATGCGGCTATGCTGAACAGCCCGATAGTGTTTCCATAAAACTGCGTCTGCACTTCATAGTTCCACGCCACGGCATTCTTGAGGTCGGGGTTTCCAAGGTTGATCAAATTGCCGACGGACCGGGTGACAAATTTCGGCAGACGGTGATTGAAATCGGGCCTCGCCAGCGCCTTATACCCGGCGAGCCTCACGTTCATAAAATCCGTGGGCTTGAGAATCGCCTGCAGATTGGGCAGGACCGTCGTTTCCTTGTGATTGGCCTCTTTGGTTAATATGTCACCAGTCTGAGCGAAGATAAATCCGCTCAGCGGAAGTGGAGTATAGGCTCCTGCATAGTCGTTGTCGTCTTGCTCGACTCTCACGCCGGCTATAAAGGTAAACCATGTTCCGACATTCAGCGTATTCATGACATACCCAGCAAGGACGCTTTCGGTGAGTCTATACCCGTCTGTCAGTACCAGTCTGTTATTGAGATATTCTGCATTGGTATCATATTGTTCGTTGTTTGTTGTGAAAAATCCGTTAATGTTGAGTTTCCTCCAGAGCCGGAGGTGGTCTCTGGTAACCAAAGGATACAGCCGGTAGAGGTCATAAATGTTACGGTCAGGAGGAGGCGGGTTGAGAAAGTAATTGAAGGAAACACCTTGCCGTCCCTCCAAGCCCTGGAACTGTGTCCCGGAGAGGTCCTTGTTCACATACGTTCCATTCTCCAGCCGCACATACGCGGGGACAGGAAAGAGATAATAGTTCGCAATAGCTTCCGTAGAAGAAAACGACCGAGATTTCGCCCTGTACTTGCCGCCAATTTTGACTTCGCCTGAAATAGTCTCATCAAGCGCGTACGTCCGGGCGATATTCAAAAACGCTGTTTTTTCCTTGTCGTAATTCCTCGACGTTCGGTCGGTGGCGCGGTTAATGACAGCATATTCAAAGTTGTTGAACGCGTACGGGATCCATGCTTCCACCGGTCCCTTCCAGTACTCGGCGGGCACGTTACGCATGCCCGAGCTGTCGCCCGAGGTCGACGACGCCTCGATGAAATTCATATCATAATCGAGCGGCGTCTTTACTTTTGATTCAGAAAAAGCGGCATTCCAGGTGAGGTCAAACCCAAAGAGATGATTGTCGCCGCGTAATGACGAGTTGAAGGTATGTATGTCGGATTCCCTATCGCGGTAATTATAATCGACCTGCCCCTGGGCATGATAATTCCTGTTATGCGTGATGAAATTTCTCGACGTCTGGTTAAAAACATTGTTGAACCTGATGGTACCGTTGTCGGGCGTGTCGAAATCCAGCAGAAGACTGCCGCCGCCCCGCTTCCGAATTTCGTTGAGGTAGGTCACATCGAATTGGGAAATCCGGTAATCGGCAAAGTTATTGATGGACTGGTCGTAATTGTAATTGGCAGATTCGTTGCTTCTAATGGTATTTTCGACATTGCCGATGAGCTGTACGCCAAGCAGATCGGCAAGAAATCGTTCACTGTAGCGACCGGTGAAATTATACTGATTGGCAGATTCATCTATACCATTGTAGTTGCCCCTTCCATCAAATCTCAACACTCGCTCAGAAGGAGCTTTTCTCGTAACTAAATTGACGGAACCGGCAATGGCGTCTGCATCTTTGTCGGGGGTAAGGGCTTTAAACAGTTCAATACCCGCCAAGGAGCCCTGTGAAATGGCGCTTAAATCAACTCCGCGGTCATTTGCGGCAGTAGGAGAAATTCGAACGCCGTCAATGGTGATGCTGGAGAATTTAGAACTCAAGCCTCGCATGACCACTTGGGAAGCTTCACCGCCGTTGCGTAACAGCGAAACTCCCGAGAGGCGACCGATTGCTGCGGCGGCGTTCGCGTCCGGGAGTTCTTGAATTCTTTCCTCTGAGACCACACTGACGATCGTGTTCGAGGTAATCTGTTGGTTGATAGCGGCAATCTGGCCTCTCATCTGCGCTGTGATGACGACTTCATCCCCAAGAATAATCCCGGGTGATAATTGAATGTTGAGTTCCACGACGTCACTCTGTGTCAGGTTCACCTCGACATCTTTTGCTTCGAATCCGACATACGAAATTCTCATGGTGAACACGCCGGGCGGGATTGCCGCAATGCGATACCGCCCTTCAATATCCGTCGCGGACCCCAGCGATGTGCCGACCAAAAATACGTTGACACCGACTAGCTTTTCGCCGCTCGCGGAATCTGAGACGACACCTTGCAGGGTGGTTTGAGCAATGACAAGTGTGGGAACAACTAGCAAGGCGAACAAACAGATTCGTAACCTGGTCATGACAACATTCCTCCTCATGATCCCCTGTGTGCAGGGGCTACAGGTTGTACAACAACAATTATGCTTCTTGACCTGATCGTATCAGTAGTTTTTTTTCGAGAAATTTATTCGCGTGAAACAATGATGCTGAATGAAGCCAGCTGTTTACAAGAAAACACCATACACTGCTACGTGGAACCGCGTATAATCAGCTGGGTTGGGATAACGGCGGTTTTTGGCTCAATCGTTCTTTTTTCAATCGTGTCGATCAGAATTTCTGCCGCCTTTTTACCTATCTCCATTGCCGGCTGGTCAACGGTTGTGAGAGCGGGCTGAACGAAGCGCGCTATTTTATCATTTGAAAAACCTATCAATGCGATATCATCAGGAATCTTCAATCCGGCTTCTTTTATTCTCACGTAGGCGCCGATGGCAACCGAGTCGTTAACGGCAAAGATAGCGTCCGGTGTTTGGTTTTCCTTTATCAGGGAATCCATCGAGTTGTACCCGTGTTCCTCATACAACTCTCCATCCGTCATCAGTTTCTCCAGCACGGGGAGAGAATTCTTGTTTACTGCCTCCAGATACCCCTTCCATCGTTGGGAGTAGATAGCGACTTCTTTTGAACCGCCGAAATGTGCTATCCGCTTGCGCCCTTTTCCGACGAGATACGAGACTGCATCGAATGCACTCTTGAAATCGTCAATCACTACTTTGCTTGCCACAACATCGTCACACACACGGTCAAAAAAAACGAGGGGGATTCGGCGTTTGGTAAATTCTTGAAAATGATCTCCGTTTTTTGTCGTCAGCGAGATCGAGGCGATGACCCCCGCCACACGGTGGCGTATCATCAGGTTTGTGTTTTCGATTTCCCTCTCATAATTCTCATTGGACTGGCACAGGATGATCGTATAATTGAAATTTGAAGCAACTTCTTCAATACCGCTGATCGCGCAGGAGAAAAAGTAATGCTCAATCTCAGGGACGATGACACCGATGGTTGACGTCCGGTTACTCTTTAGGCTTCTCGCAATTGGGTTGGGAGAATAGAATAACTCTTTTGCAGTCTTCCGAACCAGGTCTTTCGTTTCTTCCCTAACATCTGGATGGTCGCTCAGCGCTCGCGAAACGGTTGAAGGCGAAATACTGAGTTTCTTGGCTATATCAACAATAGTAGCATGTTTCATTGCAAACGTTGCCGCAAACGTTCGCATACTAAGTAAAAATAAATGTCGTGTCAAGCCCTTTCGGAGTTATGTTAAGAAAATGCAAAGAAATATAAAAAATCGCAGAAAGTATCGTAATTGTTAGTATTGTCATTTTTAGCTATCAATTAGCCTGTTTTAAGGATTGAGTAATACGTTCTTTATACAATCCTCCTTATGTTCCGCGACATGTTTAGCGTAGAACACGCAGTTTGATGCTTTGAAACGAAACCTCATCGCCATGGTCTTGTAACAAAATATGGCCTTCTGTAAGCTCGCCGAAATTTTGCCAAGCACGGTACTTGCTGTATGCGACAAGCGCCCTCCACATCTGCGTCCCCCGCTCATATTCAACCAGTTTGAACCCGTTCAGCCAATGTTCAACGTGGTTTCCTTTCGCTACGATGGTTGCACGGTTCCATTGCCCGATGCCGTTGAACCTCTTGGGGCGCGGCGCAATCAAGTCATACAATGAACCGAGCGTCCGGTTTCCATCCACACCGAGTTTCGCATCAGGATGCTTCGCGTCGTCGAGGATTTGGTACTCACACCCGATGGACGACCCCTCGCCCTTATTGAGCTCGGGGTCGACAAAATATTTGATACCGCTGTTTGCCCCTTCCGTGATTTTGAAATCAACGATAAGTTCAAAGTCCCGGTATTTTTCTGTGGTGATAATGTCTCCGCCGTTGCGCGATTCACCGCCGCCCGAAGACTGCACGCGTAACACTCCCCCTGCGATATTCCAACCCTGTTCCGGAAAATGGTTTAGCTTTGCACCTTTCCAGCCGGCAGTTGTTTTTCCATCCCAGAGGAGTTTCCATCCATCCTTCTGTTCCCACTCCGTGAGAGTGTTGGGAATAAAATTTGTTTCCGGAATAGATTCGTCGTCCGGCATCCGCGCGGCGCGAAGCCCGGTGGTCAGGACGCGGATATTTTTCCAGTAGACCTTCAACCCCGCGCGAGAACTATCTGTACCGATACTGTGAACTTGCAACGCAAAAAAGCCTTTCGCGGTGAGATCATCCGCGAGACGAGTGCACGGCACCCCGTTCAGCCAAGTCCTGATCGAAGTTCCAATCGCTTCGATACGGATTTTATTCCATTCATTGTACCTATAGGCATTTTTTCCTTTATGGCCCTCGAGAAGGGGATAGAGCCAACCACGGCGTTGTTCATCATAAATTCCACCGCTCCATGCCCTGTCGGTCGGGTCGATATCCAATTGGTAGCCGTGGACACGCCCGTTCCTGTATTCGGGAATACTATGACTACGAAACTGCACCCCGGAATTCATCTCTCCTTCTACTTTCGTTTCAAATTCCAGAATGAAATCGGCGAAATGTTCGACGGTGCAGAGAAAACTGTTGGGCGAGCGCAGGACCGTCTCGCCGACAATCATGCCGTCCTGTACGCGGTAAGGCGCTTCGCCGTTAAGCTGTTCCCAGCCCGAGAGGTCTTTTCCGTTGAACAGCTCCCGCCATTGTTCCTGAGCGCTCACTGTACTTGAAGCAAGTACTACGAGAATAACAGACAACCTATACATCATCCCATTCCTCCTTCATTTCGGATAACGCATGGCGGTTCCCTTTTGCTCGAGGCTTCCGTATCTCACGCTGAGCGGATTGTTGTATTCCACCGCAGTCTTTTTGATATACGCCTTAAAGGATTCGGGTGTATTGTAGACAACCCCCTCACTCCACCCGCCTGCGATCATGTATTCGTACGTCTGGTCTGCTGTGACCGGAAACTTGAATGTGTGATTGCCGCCGAGTGATTTCACGAACTGGTATTCTGCTTTATATATATCTTTCACGACAAGCGCGGAACCTATAAAATCAACTGTATACGATTTTTGTCCCGTGTCGTCGTCTGGGTCTGCGACCTCCTCACTCCCGAATCTCATGGCGATACCGTTTTCAAGATAATTCAGTGATGTTTCTTCGTTCGCTTTAATGCCGGCGGCAAAACGTACCCCCGGTACCGACGGCAGGAATGTGGTAAATTTCACCTTACAGGTAGAGTAATTTTGGTTTGTATAGGCGGTATAGTACTGTTCCAGTTCGTAGAAGCCGTTTCCGCTGTTCCAGTTCATTGTTTTGACCTTGATCATACTGCGTACGGGACCGTTCACGACAACATCGAACGCATACCGTGTATCGGTGAGCTGGTCTTCATTAAAGTTGCGCTCGGATATTTTCGGTCCTTCGAGAGGAGTAAAACGGGGCACGGAGACCGAATCGGGCTTCTCGACAAATTCAAACATACCGATCCCTCCAGCGCCGAACGTGCCGCCCACTGCCATAATATCCGAACCCCAGTCGAAGTTCACCTTTGGAACGCCGTTGTACCCGCAGTAATTGTTCGTGCACATTTCCTGCGCCATCAAAACGGGCTTGCGCTTGCCGTACATGTCCACACTTGTCGGGAACCATAGCTTCCACCCGATGTTGGCGGACTCCCACCACGGAATAATATGCCGGCAGTAACTTCCTATGATTGCCTGTGTACCGTGTTCATTCCATCCGCGATTTGAGAATCCGAAGTAAATGTACATCGTCTTCGATGCACCCGCCTGAATATCTGTTTGGAAGTAGAGTTCGTCCCAAATCCCGTCCTTATCAAGGTCGTCGAGCTGATAAAAAATCTGGTGTCCGTTTGTTTCTTCCCGGATACCGTGACCGCCGACAAAACTCAACTCCTGGGGTGTCGGCGAGGGCTTCGAGGGAAGCGAAGGGTCCACAACGGTCACCCACATCTCATGGAGTTTTTTTACCGGGAATTCGGTTCTCGGTATGACGACCGGGCAATTGACACGGTCGAAATCCAAATTGTTCACCAGCGTGAGCTTTACTCGTTGGCCGGGAGAAAAGTTCCCTTCCGTGTACCACCTGTCGTTTTGAGCGAAGACGAGCGAAGAAGAAAGAACAAACGAAATCAGTATCAAGAACATTTTTCGTAACATTGCTTTTTCCTCTAAATATGTTTTATTGTATACACAAGAAAAAACACAAGAAGCTTACTATGAAGAAAACAAAAAAAATCCTTGCTCTCCTGTTTGTTGTTTCGTTTCACGCCATAGCTTTTCAGGTGAAACCGCATGTTGTCCTCTTTATTATTGACGGCCTCCAACACGATGCGGCACAGGCGGCAATCGCTCATGGCGCCGTGAACATGAAATACTTTCACGATAACGGAGTCTGGGTTCAAGAGGCGTATTGCACAAGTCCGGCGCCGATCGCGTACCTCCCCGATAACTCCCGTCCCTGGGGCACCGCCTCACCGCCCAACGTCGCCATGCATACGGGAACGCATGTCTTCGAGTCGAA
>DASWKY010000261.1:0-5193 GCA_036396395.1 Bacteroidota bacterium
ACGTCATACTATAAATGGGATTACCGGGGTCGTTATACGCATCCTGAACGCTGAGGTCGAAAAGAGTTTTCCTCGTCTTCTCCGGGTCCGTAACATTTACAACATACGTCGTTCTCCAACGACGGTCGCGGTTGTATTCCGAAAGAAATGCAACATCCTTGGCGGCTGTCCAGTTGAATCCTGCATACCGGTGCTCAAGTTTAGTCACCAAGCGTGCATTGCCTTTGAACGGCGCTGAAAGGGACATCAGCTGATCGCGGTGCGGAACTTTCGCCTTCGGGTCACCTCCGTCCAATGCCTCCGACCATACTAACGTGGAGTTATGCAGAGCCTGCCATTCGACACCGCGAGGACCTGTAACAACACCCTGCGTAGGAATATCATCGGAGACGCCGAAATCTGCAATCGTCCGTACAACAACTCCAATTTTGTCCAACACATCGACCGTTCGAGAAAAATAAAAACTCGGCACTCGATAGGAAAACGGCCTCTTCAATGTTGTAACGAGGAGATACTGCTGATCCGGCGATACACTTATCGCCGAATACATCCCTGCCTTACCGATGGGTTGAACAGCGCCAGTTACGGAATTGATCCGCGCTAGTTGTGTTGTGGCAAAATATTCAAAGAGATTTTCGTCGTGTGGATTCTTGAGCAAATCCTGGTAGGTGTACGAACCAGCCTGTTTGCCGGACGTTTCCTCAATCACCGGCCCTACCGGTACTTTGGGCGCTTCGGGAGCTTTGCCTCTGCCAGTTGGTATTGTCTTTACCAGTACGTGGATATTGTCGCTCATCCACTCGATGGGAGAACCGAGCACATCGTTCACCCGAATGTTTGCGAGAGGCTTCGCTATACCGGTGGATGCATCCGCAACCCACAACTCTACCCCATCCGAAAGGTCTCTCGTAAACGCAATTTTCTTTCCATCGTTCGACCACAACGGCACGCTGATGGTCGCTCCTTTGGGGAGATTCACCCGGACTTCCTTATTCGTGTTGATCCATTTAATAAGAACGCCTGTATATTGCGTAATCCGTTGACGTGCGTTTAACTCTGGGTTAATTCTCAAGCCTGCAATTCTATAGTAAGGCTGGGCGAGAAGCGCCACCGATGGATGCGCCTGATATTCAACCAACATCATCGCATCGCGTGTAGGATTTACGCTAACAATCGGCGTCGGAGGAGCGTCTAATATGTCAACAACCTCCTTTGACGGAACCTTATACGGCTCTTGCGCAAAGGAAATCCCCAACGCAGTCAAGAGCAAGAGGATGGTCATCTGTTTTTTCATAATGGTTCTCCTAAACATAGTGGTAACATGATAACGTACGAAGTCCAATAGAGAAAATCAACGCTTGCTGAGATGACGAGCATGTTCTTGGAGTAATTCCCATGACCGGCGAACATGGCTCTCCGTAGTGGCAAGATTCCCAACCGCAAGTCGAAGGACATACTTGCCGTTAAGCTTTGTGTGGGAAAGAAATACCTCCCCTGTCGCATTGACCCGCTCCATTAATGTTCCATTCCATTCATCAATTTCAGCATTAGTTAATTGTTCTGAGTTCGGGCGGTACCGAAAACACACAACGCTGAACGGCGCGGGCGCCATGATTTCAAAATCCGTGCTTTCTTCGACCCATTGCTTAAAATCTTGAGCAATCTTTATGTGGTACCTCAGCCTTTCTCTAATTCCGTCGACCCCGAATGTTCGCATGACGAACCACAGTTTGAGCGCACGGAATCTTCTTCCGAGCGTGATCCCGTAATCCATAGGATTTCGAACTTGGTCGTCGTCGGTTTTCAGATATTCCGGTACAAGACTAAAAGCCCGACGCAGGACATCCGGCTTGCAGCAATACAAAACACTGCAGTCAACGGGCACGAAGAGCCATTTATGGGGATTCAACACAAGAGAATCAGCCGCCTGGCATCCATCCAACATCCACTGCATCTCCGGTAACACGGCGGCGCTACCGGCGTATGCGGCATCGACATGAAGCCAGATGTGATGCTTACGGCAAATGGCGGCAATCGCTTTTACCGGGTCAACGCTTGTTGATGATGTTGTGCCGACCGTAGCAACAACTGCCATCGGTTTTATTCCTTGTTTGATATCCTCGGCAATGGCTGAATCCAATTCGCCCGGAAGAAGTCGAAATTCTTCATCGCACGCTATTCGAGCTACACCTGATTGCCCGATTCCGAGAACGATTGCCGCTTTATCTATGGACGAGTGAGCCTGTTCTGAGACATAAATTCGAAGTTTCGGCAGGTCGGCTCTTCCCGCCATGCCCTCTTCACGAATACGCGCATTGAGCGACTCACGCGCCGCTGTGAGCGCAACGAGGCTTGAAAGCGACGCCCCTTCATGAATCAACCCATAAAATTCTTGGGGAAGCCCTAAGAGCTGTCGAAGCCAATCCAACACAACGTCTTCTAATTCGACAGAGGCAGGACCCGTCCTCCATAACATCGCGTTCGTATTCAGAGCCGCGCTTACGAACTCAGCCAAAATTCCGGGTTTGCTCGCCGTGTTACTAAAGTACGCCATGAACCCAGGGTGGTTCCAATGTGTAAGTCCGGGAAGAATAACACCATCGAGGTCACGAAGGATAGCTTCAAATGATTCAGGCTTTGCCGGAGCAGATTTGGGGAGTTTTTTTTTGATGTCACCCGGGGAAACATCAGCAAGTACGCGATGGTGTTCCGGATGGTCTAGATAACGAATAATCCATTCGGTAAACGTCGAAGACTGCTTACGAAATTCTTCAGACGAGATATCGGTTGTACTGTCCGCCGAGCGTCGAGGAGTTTCAACGTTACTGCTTGTTCCTTCGTTTGGCATGTGCTATTGATGAAGAATAGTCTGCAGAGTGGGAATCGTCACGTTTGCTCCGGAGAGCACAACGACTACCGTACGGTCCTTCAGCTTGTCTTTCATGCTCATCGCACCCGCAAGGGATGCGGCGCCGGCGCCCTCGGCAAGCGTGTGAGCATGTTCGAGATAGAGCTTCATCGCATGTCTAATGTCGCTATCGGGCACGAGGATAAAATCGTCAAGATTTTTTTTCATGATCTCGACTGTCATCTCAAACCCGACACGCGTAGCCAACCCTTCGGCAAATGTTTCCATCCTGTCATGCGAAAGCGGCTTACCCGCTTTCCATGAATGATATGCCGCAGGTGCTTGCTCGGATTGTACGCCGATAACTTTCACATTCGGGTTTATCGCTTTCGCGGCTATGGAAATCCCCGAAGCCCCGCTCCCGCCGCCAACTGCGACAAAGATATATTCCGTGTTTGGGCAATCCTCAAGAATCTCCAGCCCAATGGTGCCTACACCGGCTATGAGATAGGGTTCATTCGCGGAATGTACGTAGCGGTAACTCTTGGTTTTCGATAGATGCTCGGCGTGCTCACGAGATTCGTCGAAATCTTTCCCATGGAAAACAATCGTTGCGCCAAGACGCTCCATAGCTTTCACTTTGTCTGGATTATTCTTTTCAGGCACGACCACTGTCGCTTTGATGCCGAACTTTTGAGCCGCATACGCGACCGACTGACCATGATTACCGGTCGACGCCGTCACAACTCCTTTTTGCCTCTCTTCACTGCTCAAGCGCGATAACAAATTAATGCCGCCTCTCACTTTGAATGCGCAAATCGGCTGATAGTTTTCATATTTAATAAAGAGATTGCAACCGAGGAGTTCGGAAAGTCCAGATGAGTGATAGAGCGGAGTTCGGGAAAGGTATGTACTGATAACGTTCTGCGCGTCGAAAATATCGGCTAGGGCAGGAATACGATTCATGCAATTACTTTATCCTGCTAGTATCATAAACATATTAAAATCACTCCACCGGCTTTCAAATTGCTCTTTGTTGGAGCGCACTCGCCAGTAATATCGTGAGCCCAGCAGTGGGCCGGTTTGGATAAACGTCGTATCAGCCTCAGCACTGAAGACAGGATTTCTAAACAACGTATCTTCGGCAACCTGGACTGAATAACTTGTTGCCGAGGGAATCCAAGACCAGCGCAAAATTACGGATGGGGAATTCCGAACAATGCCTCCGTTTTTAGGTCGAATGAGGTGTGGCTCATAAAGAATATCTGCACGCTGAACTTCTGAAAAGAATTCCTCTTCTTCATAAAATCCTACCGGGCGGTCACAGCCGGTTACGAATGTCATCAGGATTACTACAGCCAAGCTGAATCTCGTTAGTATGCCCATCGGCTCCTCGTAGGATTGACCTCTTCTATACTTTCTGCTACAATCTATTGAACCTCTTAGACAATATCCATAACAACATTGAATCAAAAAAAGTTTTTCTGTATATTGAAATGTCACTAAAAATGTATAACCATGAAAAAACTGCTAATAATAAGCTCTTTTTTGACTTTAGCTACTTTATCTCCTGCATTTGGGCAAGAGCTTATTTGCGAGGTTACCGTAAATTTCGAGCGGCTTTCCTCAGCACAGCAAGAACTACTCAGGAATTTTGAGTCAGACGTCGAGCGCTACATCAACGGCAACAAATGGACGACAGAAGACTTTGGCGAAGAGAAAATCCGTTGCGCCGTCAACATCGTTTTTCAAACCGGTACGGATGACGGGCGCTACGGCGCACAGGTGTTCATCGGCAGTCAACGCCCGGTCTACATTGAAAACGACCCAACCGATAAAGCAAGCCCCGTTATTCGAATCATCGACGAGAACTGGCAATTTGCCTATTTGCCGAATCAACGAATGTCGCAGGATGACTTCCAATTCGACCCACTCACAGATTTTTTCGATTTCTACGCCAACCTCATTATCGGCTTAGACGTAGAAACGTACACTGAACTCTCCGGCGCACGGTATTTCCAAAAGGCATTAAATATTTGCTCGCAGGGAGGCTCCTCACCCTTTGCGACGGGATGGCTGCAAGTGACGGGTTCGTACTCCCGCTTCAACATCGTCGACGAGATCATGAATGCCAAATACCAGCCGTTCCGCTTTTCGTTTTATTCGTATCACTTCGACGGTATCGACCTGCTGTACACCGACAAACAAAAAGGGCTTGATAATTTACTACAGGCAATTGAAGCGATCGGAGAACTCAGAAAAAAACAAGACCCGCGCAGCATCCTTGTCAAAGCGTTCTTCGACGCAAAGTATCAGGAAATTGCAGAAGCATTCCTGCTGTATCC
>DASWKY010000262.1:0-6868 GCA_036396395.1 Bacteroidota bacterium
CACTCTTCCAAAATCAAGGAGGCGCGATCACGCGCAGAAGCGGCATCGTTTAGAGAGGCGACTGCGGACAACAGTGCCTCGGCATTTCGGGAATTCCTTGCCGAGTATCCGCAGAGTGTCTTCACCCTAAAAGCCAAGGACCGGTACGAGAGTCTCTTGTATGCGAAAGCGGTACAGGAAAACAGCGCCGAAGCCGCCGCCGAGTATTTGAAGGAATTTCCGAACGGAAGATATGCTCCCGTGATGAAGCAACGGACGTCATCAGCGAATGAAGACGAGCTTTACACTGCGGCGGTCAACGAGTCAAGAAGCCCAGTCTACCGTTATTACGCGTACAGACGATATGTGCGCGCATATCCAAAGGGAAAATATGACGAGATCGTCCGCCGCGATCTCGCCGCCCAAAAGCTCGAAGCGACCCGCCCCTTCGGCGAGACGAGCTGGCTGGATAATTTTGACCGGGGGGTTCAAGCGATGGAAGCCGGGCGGAACGAAGAGGCGGCAGCACGGTTTCTCCGAGCCATCGAGCAGCGGGAACAGGATTCTGAAAATATACTGCTCACAGACGGGCGGAGGGTAAATTATCTCCCCCATCGCGAGCTTGGAATCTGCCTCATTGAGCTGGGCGTCACGGATTTTGCCAAAGTTGAGCTTCAGCTTTCGATCAGCTATATTTGGACACTTCGGACACAAGAAGCGTTAAACAGGCTCTAAGTATAGATTCAAGAATTGATATCCTCTTTCATTATTTGACTTGGGAAACAAAGAAGTGTATTTTCACACATCACTATACACCATATCCACGCAAGGAGGCCCCATGTTCCCCAGTACACCGTTCAGATTTAGTATTCAGGCATTTTCAAAAATTGTTCCGGCCCTTGTGCCTGTTCTCATTTTTTCCATGTTGCTATTTACCTTTGGTTGCGCTGGTTCGTCGTACAGTCGATTGAACTTTCTCGTACCAGTTGTCAATATTAGCCAGGGTGTCATTGCCACCGATGGCGTAACGATACAGGCGGCAGACGGTTCCTTTTCTCTCGAATCGAGACAATCGTTCCACACCCCATTTCAAGTTGATGGGTATAACCTATGGGTGACGACGCAAGAACAAAGGAATCGCCCAGCCGATTTAACGGGACGAGCTCTCAACGCGTTGGAAATCGGTGCTGTGCGAGTCATTGTCACAACGCCGTACCTCGACAAACCGCTGTTCGGGGTTTTATTGCTGAGCAAAGTACCGGCAAAGGCTACGGGTCCAGGAGCGCGTTCATACTATATTCAGGTTCCCGAATCTTACGTCCGCGAGGCAACAGGTGGCAGAACATCGGTCGTGTATGAGCGCGTCCAAATTGAAGGCATCGGCGAAGGGTTTAACTGGGCGCTGTGGATGTCCGATGTTGATTTTCCTCCGCTACCGGGAGGAAAAGACATGCTACCGAGCGCCGAGCGCGAACGCCTGGCGTTCCTCAATTTCGACCAGATCATGACGCAGAGAATGCAAACAAGGGCGGAAATGGGTTCGGGTGACGACACCGATTTCGGTTCCGTGCTTCTCTATATCCTCTTGCTTGGCGGGCTTGTGTATTTGCTGGCTGTAGCGGCTGAGCAAGAAGAATAGCGAGCAGGTAAATCACCATGACGAAAAAACATACGACAATATCACGACCTACACCCAAGTCGCTCTTGGCGGCGGTCTACTGCAGCGCGGCGCTCGCTATCACCTCGTGCACGAGCGTAGAGACGACGCGCACGGAAGAGATGAAAGCCAGCGGTCAGCTCGTTTTCCTCAAGAATTATGAAAGCCGCGCCCAGCTCGATTCCCTGTACAAAGCGGTGGGTGTTCCGCTAGTGATTCTCAATAACCAGATCCTTCTGCCACAGGTCCCCTGTGTCGACCCGCGTCGGCAAGGAGGAGAGGGCGAGCAGCGGTCGTTAGGCGGGGGAACAGAACAGCGTCAACTCGGCGGTGAGACGGAGAAACGGAACATCGGCGGCGATACGGAAAAGCGAAACATCGGCGGCGATACTGAGAAACGGAACATTGGCGGCGAAACAGAAAAACGCGACCTAGGAGGTGATACAGAAAAACGTAACATCGGTGGTGATACCGAGAAGCGTAACATCGGGGGTGAAACTGAGAAGCGTAACATCGGGGGTGAAACTGAAAAACGAGATGTCGGGGGCGACACAGAAAAGCGAAACATCGGCGGCCAAACAGAGAAGCGAAATATTGGAGGAGAAACGGAGAATCGTCAACTCGGAGGTGCAACGATGGCCTTGCAGTGTCAGCCCCTACCCGGAGGGCTTGGCTTCCGGATTCTTAATCCTCCGGCGACGAAGATTGAAGCCTTCGACGGTATTACACTACGCGAGGTAGTTGACGGCGTAGTAGAATATTAACATGCTTTCGTTCATGAAGTAAAAGGGCTCAGAGAACACTCTGAGCCTTTGTTGTTTTGCTCCGCAGGTAGGATTCGAACCTACAACCCTCCGGTTAACAGCCGGATGCTCCACCATTGAGCTACTGCGGAATGGCAAAAAAAGTCGGACTGTGAAATGTCCGACTTCCTGTCAATATATTTCAAAATGAGCCTAAAGTCAAATATCGGTTAATATCAGTCGTGGTGCATTTTGAAAAGACCTTGCGGTCACGCCTGCCCCGCTTTTTCTAATGGGGGACCATTCCATGACTGCCAAGACAACGTGACCCACCACCATACTATAATGCAATCAAGTTGGTAACCGCATCCACGAAATCCGCGCAAATCCGCGAGAATCAGCATAGCGTTGCATTTCCTTCCATTTCACGGTATATTCATCTTTACATTGGAAAATTTTTAATAGGGAGAAGCATACAATGTTAAAAGGCGGAATGCCGAATATGCAGGCGATGTTGAAACAAGTTCAAAAAATGCAAGAGAAAATGGCGCAAGTGCAGGCGGAGCTTGAGCAAAAGACCGTCACTGCGGAAGCGGGCGGGGGAATGGTGAAAGTTACCGCGAACGGAAAACAGCTCATTGTCAAAATTGAGATAGAAAAAGAGGTTGTGAACCCGGAAGAGAAGGATATGCTGGAAGACCTCGTTACCGCGGCAACCAATAAAGCGCTGGAAAAATCCTCGGCGATGGCACAGGAAGAAATGCAAAAAGTAACGGGCGGCATGATGCCGAATATTCCCGGTTTAAATTTACCTGGACTCTAAAAGTAAGTAACCTCTCCCCCTCACGGGGGAGATAGAGAGGGGGTTTGTTGAAAAGTCATGTACACGGCAGAATCAGTTGAACAATTAGCGGAACACTTCGCGCAACTTCCCGGCATCGGCAGGAAGACGGCGCACCGCCTCGCGCTCTATATCTTAAAAATGGAACGGGAAGAAGTCGCTTCGCTCGCCCAGGCGTTAGTGAACGTGAAGGACAGAGTGCGCTATTGTTCCGTGTGCTCCAACATCACGGAAGCCGACCCGTGCCGCATTTGCTCCAACACGAAGCGCGACAGGTCGCTCATCTGCGTGGTAGAGGAGCCGAGCGACGTGCTCGCCCTTGAAAGAACGAACGACTTCAAAGGACTCTACCATGTGCTCGGCGGGGCGTTGTCGCCGCTCGACGGTATCGGTCCGGACGATTTGCGCGTGAAGGAACTCTTGCCGCGTGTGAGCAACGGCGTGCAGGAAATTATTCTCGCGATGAACCCGAACGTAGAAGGCGAAGCGACGACACTCTACCTCTCGAAATTGCTCAAACCGCTCGGCGCGAAAGTCACACGCATTGCGCGCGGTTTGCCCATGGGCTCCGACCTGGAATTTGCGGACGAAGCGACGCTCTCACGAGCGCTTGAGGGAAGAATTGCCGTCTAAACAGTCAAATCGAAAGGACAACGGATGGAAACAGCAAAGCAAGAAGTAGGAAAACTCCTGAGCCGTCTGCCGGATAATTGCTCCCTTGAGGACATCCAGTATCATCTTTACGTACTGCAAAAAGTAGAGCGCGGCTTGCATGATGTTGAACAGGGGAAAATCCATACTCAGGAAGACGTCGAACAGATGATGGCTCGATGGATAGAAAAGTAATTTGGTCGCATGAGGCGGCGATCGACATGAATGCTCTTGCAGAATACATTGCAAGAGACTCTCGGTATTATGCGGCGGCATTTATTCAGGAATTACGAGATGCGAGCCGATCCTTAGTGCGATTTTCGGAGCGTGGGAGAATAGTACCCGAGCTTGGAGAGAATGCTATTCGAGAACTTCTCATACATGAATACCGCATGATCTATCAAGTCAGAAACGATCAGGTTCTGATTTTGGGAATTATTCATGGACGCAGAGATTTGAAACGAGTATGGCAAGGGAAAAAGGAATAACTATTCCGTTTGAACAACTCTTACAGGGGTTATCGCGTACATTTTTTTTGCTTCCAGCATTTCTGTCCTTAGTGCTTGGATGTTCAGCCTGCGGCATTTTTGAACCGCGCGACCCCGATCCACCCGCGCAATCCGGCTCGAATTACATTCCACCGACAGAGCCGTCGCTTGTCTTTACAAACATGGTCAACGCGTTCCGCGATATGAACGCGGTGAATTACGTCCGGTCGTTCGCTGATATTGCCACAGCGGGTCGGAATTATATCTTTGAGCCCACATCCGAAGCGCGCCAACGCTACAGCGTATTTACGGAGTGGACGCGGGAATCGGAGCAAAAGTACTTTGAGAGTATGAAGTCAAGAGTCCTGAGCGGGGCATTCCCGGCGCTTGAGTTAGGTGAACCGGTCGCACTATCGATTCAATCGGACTCCGCACAATATGAAGTAACGTACCGGCTGAATGTCCCGCACGGGCAGACCAACATTCCCACACAGGCACAGGGCAGAGCGGTGTTCTATATGATTGCCGACAATTCGCGCAACTGGGTCATTTGGCGGTGGGTGGATATCGCTCAAGCGCAAGACGATTTTACGTGGAGCGATTTTAAGGGGCAGTTTGGGCAGTAACACAGTTGCGAGTTCCGAGTTTCCAGTTTTCCGTCACCCGAACAACTTTTTCTCAGTCGCCCCGGTGCCCCGTTGCAGATTTTAAAATGAAATGTAAGTTTGGCTACCATGAAAAGGTCGTTAATATTACTAACCGCCGTCGTCGCACTCGCATGCAACCCGTTCGCGCCCGGACTGGATTTGAGCGAAGACGACGACCTCGCCCTCATCGGCGATCCCACAACAATTGACGGAGTGTTCCAGAACATCCGCTATTCCTATACGTTTCGCGATACCACAATTTACGGCCAATTACTCTCCGGCGAGTACACGTTTGTGTACCGCGACTACGACCGCGGAGTGGATGTATCCTGGGGGCGCGATGAAGATATGCGCACAACTTACGGCTTGTTCCAGAACGTCCAGCGCCTCGATTTGGTGTGGAATAATATCGTGTCGCTTTCAACCGATTCGCTAAACATACGCTCGACTGTGACGCGGAATTTTAATTTAACGGTAACATTCAACCCCGGCGATATTATCCGTGTGGACGGCTATGCAAACCTGACTGTCGCCAGAACCAAAGCTCAGGACCCGTGGCGGCTTATCCGCTGGCGCGACGAATCGAATTTTTAATATCCGAATAGGCCTTCCGGGTTTATTAAACCTGGAAGGTCTGTCAATACTAGACATGCCAACCATCGCATACCAGGGAGAGCCGGGCGCATTCAGCGAGCAGGCGGCGCGCGCGTTCTTTGGAAAAAAATCGAAGATACGGCCGAAGCGAAACTTCAAGGACGTGTTCAACTTTGTTTCTAAGTCCGGAGCGCATTACGGGATTATCCCAATCGAGAATTCTCTCTTCGGCAGTGTACACGAGAATTACGACCTTCTCCTCCGGCATAAATTAAACATCGTGGGAGAGGTGAAACTTCGTATCCAGCTTCATCTGATGGCGATGCCGGGCGTGGCGGTTCGGAATATACGCGCCATCTATTCCCACCCGCAAGCGTTGGGGCAGTGCGAGCTCTTTCTGCGGAAGCTGAACAGCGTCGAAGTGGTCGCGCACGACGACACGGCCGGTTCCGCCAAGATGGTCAGCGAGCACAAACGGAAGGACGCGGCGGCGATCGCCAGCGCGCAAGCGGCGCGTGTGTACGGCTTGCGTATTCTGCGCCGCAACGTGGAAAGCAATCACCGCAATTATACGCGTTTTCTTGTGCTTTCTAAAAAGAAAGCGCCCGCTTCTGCGCACATGAAAACTTCGATTGTCTTTGCCGTGCGGAATATCCCCGGCGCGCTCTTCAAGGCGTTAGGCTCGTTCGCTCTACGGGAAATTAATTTGCTGAAAATCGAATCACGTCCGCTCGTCGGAAAACCGTGGCAATACCTGTTTTATCTCGATATTGAAGGCTCCGAACGCGACCGGCACACCACCCAAGCCTTGAAACACTTGAAAGAGTTGAGTACGTTGGTGCGGGTGCTCGGTTCGTATCCCATCGGCAATACGGTTCACACCTGACTATGCACATCGGCTATCTTCTGAAAGAGGGCATTTCCGGGTTTCGCCGCGCGAAGCTTTCCATGTTCGCTGCGATCTTCACGATTTCCATCTCGCTCCTTCTGTTGAGCTTCTTCACTATTCTTCTCATCAACGCGAACAGCGTGATCGAAGGTTTACGCGACCGCGTAGAGTTGGAAGTATTTCTCGGCGACCACGTCGCCAAGACAGAAACGGATGCGTTGCAAGCGCAGATTGCCGCGCTCATCGGCGTCGAGGAAGTGCATTATGTTTCCAAAGACGAAGCGGCGCAGATTTTTCAGCAGGAGTTCGGCGAGGATATCAGCAAGGTGCTGGATTTTAATCCCCTGCCCGCGTCTTTCAAAGTACGGTTAAAGGATGG
>DASWKY010000263.1:0-4868 GCA_036396395.1 Bacteroidota bacterium
GTACTGGAGGGATGAGGTATGTGCGGGAGGGTTCACGCGAGGTAGCTATAGGGTTTCAATATATAGAGCCCTACGGGATTTGTTACAGATTAATCGGATTTTCTTTATCGTAGACCCACTGAAGGACATTATCTTGGATGTACTGGCTTATGCGATTCAGATCGTCTTCGTCGCGAATGATGTGTTCGTAATAATTTCTCTGCCATACCGGAGTACCCGGCATATTGCGAAGAATGTTGACACGTTTCGTCGTAGCAGATTTAAATAACCTCACAATGGTTGGAAGAGAATCACTCGCCGGTTTTCCGAATCGTTCAACGGTAGGGGCACGTTGCAACGTGCCCCTACGAATACAAATTATTCCATGAAGATGATTCGGCATAACAACAAATTCATCCATCGTAACATCCCGACGAATGGATTCTGTCCTTAACCATTCATCCCGTACAATCTGACCGACCGGTGACAAACGCATCTTCTCGTTTACAACGTCTCCAAATAGACACTCCCTGTTATGGGCGGAAACTGTAACAAAATACGCCCCCTCTTGGGAGTAATCGTAGTCCTTTAACCTGACAGATCGGCGATGATGCAATTGAGAATCTCGCCTTATCCCTTACTTCCCTGTCAACTTCACCGTACCGACTTTCTGCATGGTGTTGAGATGCGCCGTCAAGTCTGCGAGCGGTAACGGCTCGAACTCGCCTGAGAGGAAATCGCGTATCTCTAAAATGGATTTCTTCTGTCCGATGAGAATGTTTAATTCCGCCCTCATGTGCTGAGGAATGATATTCAGCGTGGCTCGCTCAGCATCTGTGAGATTTGCACGGGCGATAAGCGCCTGCTGTCCGCCAAAGCCACCGCCGCCACCCTGCGTCTGCACACGCTCGACAATAATTTTTGATGCCTCAATCTCTGGCGCTGACTTATCGGTTATTGCCACGAACACTTGACGCAAGTCGGCTTGAATACGATAGAATGCCTCTATCTCGTTTTGCAGTGCCGCCGCACGTTTATCAATCAGCGACTCGAAGCTGGCGAGTTTTTTTTGCGCGTCTTCCGGTTTTGAGAACAAGACGCTCGCCGAGCGGATAACGCCTTTCTCAACTTCGGCCTGGTGGCGGATTGAATTCCGCGCGTCTTTAAAAGACTGGTCCAACAGCGATGCGTCCGTAATATCCGTCATATAGCTGAAGCCTTTACGCTGTGAATCGCCCATGCGCTCGGAGCCGCGGGCGAGCGATTCGCCGGCGATTCTCATCGCCATCTCGTCCTCGGCTGATGCGAGCGCGCTGATGGCGCCGATACCGACAACCGCCACGCGTTTGAACTGCGTCGGGTCGAGTTTATCCGGCGTGTCCTGAGAAGAATGATACCACATATCGGGCCACGTGACAAACATGACGGCGGGGATACCGTGCTGCATATACGTTACGTGGTCGCTGGAACCATAGTGCTTGTCTATTTTGATATAGAACGCATCCTGACTGCCGTTCTGTGAAAAAACCGGAAGCGTAGGCTTATATCCGTTCGCGCGATAGCGAATACGTTCGCGGTTTGTTTCCGCGACAAATTCCATAAAGCTCTGTGCCAAGTCGTTCAGATACGAGGGGAACGTATCCGGCGTGCGCTGGAGTATCCAGAAACTACTGCTCACGGAAAGCCGCAAGCCTTCCATATCAAAATTCAAATCGGCGATAATTCTTTTCTTCAAATCCGTATGCTTGTTGAGCCAGGCGTTGGTGCCGCTGATTTCCGGGACCCACAAGAAATGAATCGTGCGTTTGGGCGGGGGGAGTTTGCCTTCTTTTATCAATCGAATATAGGCGCGTCCCATTTCCAGCGTGACCGCGCAACCGGAGTTGTCGTCGTTCGCTCCCTGCTTGATGTAGCCCTCGTACAGGTGCGCGGAGACGACGATATCCTGGTCCGAACTGCCGTCGCCGGGGATTGTCGCGTGCACGACTTCCAACTCGCCCGGGAACGTTTCAGCCTTTACGATCGAGCGCAGGACAACCTTTTGTCCCCTGCCGAGCATACCGGCGATTTCACGCGCGACGCGCGGCGCAATCACCCATCCGAATGCCGAACTCATCCCTTCCGGCGCGTTGGCAGAAATACTTGACGACAAAAATTGGTCGGGATAACTGTCTGCACGGAGCGACACATAGCTCACAACGCCTGCCGCCCCGCGCTCAAATACTCCAAGACGCTGGAGAGCATTCGGACCGGTTGAGCCGAGCACAATTTTTCCCTTCACATCTTTCCCGGCGTAATCTTCTTCACGGGCTCCGATGCCGACGTCAACAACCTCGGCGGTAACGTCTCCGGATAGACTATTACCCGCGAGCGAAATTGCGACATCGTAAATATCGTAGAGCTTTTTCACTTCCGGCTCGACCATCCAAAGTTCGCCCTGTGTCGGTTGCCAAAGTCGGTTTTGCGTGGGGAATGACTCAATCTCTACATTACTGTATCCGTACTCACGGGCATATTTTACCATCACTTCGCTCTCACGGAAATTGCCTTCGTACTCGGACTTCGGACGCACGCGCGGGTACGGCACAAGCTCCAGCACATGGTGCATGGACCGTTCGCCGGACGCCTCATTAATAATAGAACGCATCTGCGTTCCGGAAAGCAGTGTGCGGTCTTCCGCCTCCTGTGCGAAAACGTAACCAGTCGCACTTATGACAACTGCCAACGTTGCCAGCATTCGTATAATGTATTTCATGATTGGTCCTTTCTTTAATAGAATACGTCCAGTGAGAAGACAGGCGATATGCCTGCGATAAAAAAATCCTTTTTTCGGTAGCCGCAGGCTTCATGCCTGCGTTGCAAAAAATCTATTTTCGGTAGCCGCAGGCTTTACGCCTGCGGTATTATCCCCGCAAGCTATCCCGCCAAACAACGGCGGGATGCAAAAAACGCAAAGCTTGCGGCTACCAAAACAAAGCATATCCAAAAAAAATTTACCGGTAGCCGCAGGCTTTATGCCTGCGCTTGCATTACCATTCATCAAAATTATGTATCGTGGAACCTTTATACGGATACTTTTTCCAATCCAACACTATTCCTTTTCTGATTGGGTTATCAAGAACATAATGTACATGCCTTGGTATTTCCACTTCGTCGCGAAGAATATGGTCGTAGAAATCTTTCTGCCAATGAACGTTGGGATGGTTTGTGTATAACCAATACCCAGACTTCTGCTTGAAAAACTTCACTGCATGCAATACATCAGATTCATCAGTATCGCCTCGCAACACAAGATGACAATGATCCGGCATAAACAAATAAACCTCTGCCGAACATTGAAAACGACCTAATTCAATAAGAAGAATTTCCTCAATTTTCTTAAAAATATTCATAGAGGTAAAGAAAGGTATACGATCTTTTATACAGAGTGTAAAGGATACGACTTTAATTCCCCTATATAGATCCTTATCAAGTCTATGCTTCTTCTCTTTGATCGGAAATTGCATGAGCACTTAACCTTCTTTCGCAAGCTGAAGCTTGCGGCTACCAAAACGAAAAATATTATTTCCTCTCCCACACGACTTTCCCGCCTAATACCGTCATGTCAACCTGCACTTGTTCTATTTTAACAGGGTCGATGTTCAATATATCGTCTGATAACACAACCAGGTCTGCTACTTTCCCTACTTCAATCGAACCCTTTTCCTTCTCCTCGAATGCTCCGTAGGCGTTCTCTATTGTATAGGCGCGGATGGATTGCTCCACCGTTATTTTTTGTTCTGGAATCCAGCCGTTCGGCGTGGCGCCATCCAGCGTGCGGCGCGTAACGGCGGCATAGATGCCGAGAATGGGATTCAGCGGCGCGACCGTCCAGTCACTGCCGAAGGTGAGTTTTACATTATGCTCGAGCAATGACTTGAACGCATACGTCGTCTTGCAACGCTCGTAGCCGATGCGCTTCTCCGCCCAGCGCCCGTCGTCGATGGCATGATACGGTTGCATGGAGGCAATCACGCCCAGCGCGGCGAAGCGTTTGAAATCCTTCGGATGCAAATGCTGCGCGTGCTCGATACGGAAACGGCGGTCCCATTTGGGATTTGTATTGGTGATTTTTTCGAAGAGGTCGAGGATAATGCTGTTCGCACTGTCGCCGATGGCGTGAATGGATAGTTGCAGTCCTGCTTTGTCGGCGGCGATCGCCCATTTCTCCAGCCTGCCGTCCATCACAATATCCATCGCTAAGCCTTTCGTGGAGGGGTCGGACGTGAACGGCTCGAAGAACAGCGCAGTCGAAGAACCCAGCGAGCCGTCGGCGAATGCTTTCAATGAACCGACTCGCACCCACTCATCGCCGAAGGGAACTTTGATGCCGCTGTTCGCAAGATGTTCCCACTGCGAAATCGGGAGTCTGCAATAAAATCGAGCCGTCAATTCTCCCTGCGCCTTGAGCGTTTGATACGTACGGAGATGGCTGGCAGTCGAAATATCCTGAATACTCGTTACACCCAACTTTCTCGCTTCGGCGAGCGCAAGCCGGGCGGCTTCGAGCATTTCTTGTTCGCTCGGCTCCGGTACAATTGCATAGACGGCGCTCATCGCTTCATCTTTGAGAACGCCTGTCGGTTCTCCGGTCTTCGGGTCTTTAACAATTGTTCCGCCCGGCGGGTCGGGAGTGTTCTTCGTGATGCCTGCCAGTTTCAACGCATAGCTGTTTGCGAGCGCCATGTGTCCGTCGTAGCGATTCACAAACACGGGTGTGTTCGGCGTGTAGCGGTCTATGAGTTCCTTGGTCGGCAGGCTTGCGCTCTTCCAACGGTCGTGGTCCCAATCGCCGCCGGTGATCCATCTGCCCGGATATTTCTCAGCACGCTCTTTGATGATGCGCGCAA
>DASWKY010000264.1:0-3756 GCA_036396395.1 Bacteroidota bacterium
AGATAATTGACGGCGATCTGCTGGGCGCGGTACATCCCCTCACCAGTGACAATCTGTTCCACTTTTTCGTTGTCGAGCGTATCTCCGACGTGGAGCGAAAATTTCATAAGAACTTCATTGCTCACGTCGAAACCGAACGCGCCGTCCACGTACACGCCGTACATCGGCTTTTTGTTTTTCTTCCGTGTGATTTTAGTTATCGTCACTGGTTCGTCAGGATTTAGCAGTACGTTTCTGGCTTGCCGGCTGTTCCGGTTTCGGCTCAGGGGGAGCATCCGCCGTGAGACCGAGTTTCTGGCGGAGCTTCTTGTCGATTTCCTGTACCGCTTTCGGGTTTGCCGTGAGGAATGCTTTGACGGCGTCCCGACCTTGTCCTACGCGCTCATCGCCGTAGGAAAACCACGAGCCGCTCTTGGCGATAATTTCGTTATCCACGGCAGTGTCAATCAAGTCGCCGAGTTTGGAAATTCCCTCATTATAGAGCACGTCGAACTGCGCTTCTTTAAACGGGGGAGCTACTTTGTTCTTGACAACCTTCACGCGTGTTCTATTGCCGATAACACTCTGCCCGTCTTTAATCGCTTCAATACGCCGGACGTCTAACCGCACCGATGCATAAAATTTCAGCGCGTTGCCGCCGGTGGTCGTTTCCGGGTTTCCGAACATCACGCCGATTTTCATGCGCAGTTGGTTCGTGAAAACAACGCACGTTTTCGACTTGCTGATTGCGGCGGTGAGTTTTCTCAACGCTTGAGACATCAATCGCGCCATCACGCCCATGGAAGGGTCGCCCATCTCGCCTTCTATTTCTGCGCGAGGAGTAAGCGCGGCAACGGAATCGATGACGATAATGTCGAGCGCGTTACTGCGCACGAGTGTCTCGACGATTTCGAGCGCCTGTTCGCCGTACTCCGGTTGTGACAGGAGCAGGTTATTTACGTCCACGCCGAGCCGCTTCGCGTAACTAATATCCATCGCATGCTCGGTATCGACAAATGCGGCGACGCCGCCGGTGCGTTGGGCTTCGGCTATGACGTGCAAGCAGATTGTCGTTTTGCCGGAGGACTCGGGACCGAAAATCTCAACCACGCGACCGCGGGGAAATCCGCCTACGCCCAGTGCGGCGTCGAGCGAGATAGAGCCTGTCGAAATGGCGTCGATTTTGGCAATCGGGCCTTCCGTCAGTCTCATGATGGAGCCTTTGCCGTGCTGTTTCTCGATCTGGTCAATGGCAATTTTCAGCGCCTGTAACCGCGCTTCTTTTGTATTTGTCGTTTCGCTCATGGGAATTCTGTCTTACGATTTAAGTGGGATAGACTGTACCACGGTGTACGCTGAACCGGACGGATGAAGATCACTGCGCATCACGAGGAGTTCAGTACAGCGGGAGTTCGTGGGGACAAAAGTAAGGTTTTTTAGTTTCTCTGTCAAGCTCAGAATGTTGCGATCTTTTTTTACTCTTCCGAGTGTGATATGAGGATGAAACGAGCGATCGTCTTTTGCAAATCCAAATTGTTCGCACAGTTCATCAATGGACTTGTGCAATGAGAGAATCGAGTCGTTTATCATCGCACCGACCCAAATGACTCTCGGTTTGTCCATCGTCGGGAATGCTCCAATGCTTTGATAGATGAGCTCGAATGGTGGAGTGTGTTGTAAAGTTGTTTGCAGTGCAGGAATAAGTTTTTCAAGCACTTGAAGCTTTACGTTCCCTAAGAACTTTAAGGTGATATGGAATTTTTCGGCTGATTCCCACTTGACTTCAGCATGTTCTTGCTTCAATTCAAGCTGAATCCGGCTGATGTCCGACTTAACGGTGTCTGGAGTAGGGAGAGCTATAAAAGAGCGGATGGAGGGCATAAGAAAATGAGGTGTTGTCTGAAGATACGGTGAATTGTTCGTTTACGCTTCGATTTTGAGTAACTTCCTCCGTAGTAATTCGAGAGCGGCTTGTGCTGTTCGCTCCTTTACACGGCGGCGGTCGTTGACAAATGTAAATTTCATCGCAAACGTCTCATGTCGGTCAGAGTACCCAACCCACACCAACCCGACGGGCTTTTCCGTCGTACCGCCGGTAGGCCCCGCAATTCCCGTTGTCGAGATACCGATATCAACATTGCATTTGGTTCTAATTCCGAACGCCATTGCTTCGGCGACCTCCTTACTTACCGCCCCGTATTGCTGAATCAATACCGAGGGTACTCCAAGTTCCACAAGCTTAGAATTATCGCTGTAGGTTGTCATTCCTCGTTCGAAATAGCTCGAACTGCCCGAAACATCAGTTATCCGGTCGGCGATGAGGCCGCCTGTGCAGGATTCGGCGACGGCGGCTGTCAGCTTTCGTTCATTCAGGAGTTTGCCTACAGCATGTTCAAGTTCTTCATCGTCAGCAGCATAGATGTATTTCCCCGCTCGTTCACGGACATTGCGCTCGACTTCTTTAATAGAAACTTCGGCTTGTTGTGCGGATTGGGCCTTTGCCGTAATACGAAGCCTCACCCCTAAGAAGCTCGGTAGATAAGCGAGACTGATTCCGGCATTCAGGGGGAATAATTCTTCGGTGTTTCCAATTTTGTCGGCAAGGTATGATTCCGGGATCCCTGTGGTTTTTAATGTGCGATGCCGGATGACATGTCCGGAGGTATGTTCTGTAAAATACGGGATGACGAAATTCTCCATCATTCCGTTCATTTCCGTCGGTACGCCGGGCATGACGATGAAATACTTGCCGTCCCGGTTGAAGAAATACCCCGGCGCTGTCCCGAAGGCATTCTGAATGATGGTGCAATCGCGTGGAACCAGCGCCTGCTCCTCGTTTATTTTGGTGACTTCAAGCCCCCGCCGCCCAAATAGTTGTTTGATGTTTTCCAGCGCTTGTGAGTCCTGAGTCAAACTTGTTTGAAAGAATTTGCAGACCATCGCGCGGGTGATATCGTCGTGGGTGGGACCTAACCCGCCCGTGACGACCACAAGCTCACTCCGGTCATATGCCTGTCGAAACGCTTCGAGGATTGCCGATTCTTCATCTCCGACTGTTGTCATCCGGCTGATGCTGATGCCGACGCTGTTCAAGCGTTCGGCGATAAACGCCTGATTGGTGTTGACCACCTGCCCGATGAGCAGTTCATCGCCAATGGAAATGATTTCGGCTGTCATGTGAAGTTAGAACAGTTGGTTTGGTGAAAAGACGACATGCAAGGCATGAAGCAACAGGTTGGTGTAGATTCCGGCAACGACGTCGTCCATCATGATGCCCATGCCGCCGTGTACGTTGTCGAATTTACGCGCTGGATACGGTTTGATAATGTCGAAAATGCGAAAAATGAAAAATGCGAGAGCGGCAATGAATAAGTTCTTCGGTAAGAAGAGGAGAGCGATCCACATGCCGGCCATTTCATCAATCGTGATTTCTCCGGGGTCGTGTCCGTACCGTGCTTCCATGGCGCGTGCAGTGCGTACCCCAAGGAAAAAAGTTATCGCGATGGTCGGGAGGATGACCCACGGTTGCTCGAAGCCCGGGATGAAGTATATCGCCAGCGCAACTGCACTGCCGATTGTGCCGGATGCCACGGGAGAAAATCCGGAATAGAATCCGGACGCGAAGAGCTTCACAAGCCAATGCACTTCCGGCCGCGTAGCGGATGGAGTCGGGGCGTTTGATGAGACTTCGTTACTTTCCTGATTCGGTGACTCGGAAGGCAAAATAGTAAAGCTCCCGGATAGTTTTCCAGTTATCGATGACGTACATGACGCCGG
>DASWKY010000265.1:0-3633 GCA_036396395.1 Bacteroidota bacterium
AGCCGACTGCGCTCCATAGAAAACGAACGAATCGAGCGAATAGCTTTCCGCGTAACCGGCGAGTGCGATCCGGTTGGGCCTGTCGCTCCGGCTCCAAATCTGCACGAAACTCGTAATGGAGATACGATATACCTTTTGTCCGTTGGCAACCGCCGGTTCGCTGATGGCAAAGAGCGAGGTCAACGTGCCTGTGGTATCGACAAAGAACGCATACACCGAGTCGCGTGTATGACTGTTCAAACGGGACGCCAACGGGTCGAGCGTGATTTCCATGACTGCCTTATGAATCGTCGCCCGCGGCGGCAAGGAAGAAATAGTAAAATCCACTATCCCGTGCGACGAGATGCCGTTTTGTAAATATATCCTCGTGCTGTCGCCGGTCGGGATGGTCACAGAACTCGTTGCCGCGAACGTGGCGATACTGGTAGATAATCGCACCGTGTCGATGCTCGCCGAGCCGGGACGCCTGTACCGGGCGACAAGCTGTGGGCGATGTGCAACGGTCGGTGAGAATGCGGTCGCGAAACCTTTCACGAGACTTGTGTTCGTCGGCTTTAAGAGCACGCCAAAGTTTGTGTTGGCGGTATCCAGCGGGGAGTTCAACCATGCCCGCGCAAGCGTGGTATCGAGTGGAACGGAGATAGTCGCCGTGTCGCCGACCGTACTCATCTGGAAAGTCGAGCTGATACTTGGGTCGTAGAATCCGGGCGCAGTGAGCGTGTCGATGTTGAGTGAATCACCGCCCCAGGAAGTGAGCACTCGATGAACGTCAAATGAAAGCGGGGCGAGGGAATCGCCGAAATGAGAGACCGAACGTAAATCGATTTCGGCTCCCACCAAGTCCACAAACAATAGTGTATCCGGAATAGAGGAAAAGCGTATCAACGCCCAGGCTTCGTATTCATTTGTCTTTCCGACGAGGATGTTCAACGGCGCGACGGTATTCGGAACCGTCTTCATGCTGAAACTTCCGATGGAACTGACGGTTGCCGTGTCCAACTGCAGAAGGTCGGAAGGGGGAATCACGCCAGACCCGACGGGGTTCGGCTCTTCCATGCAACCTTGCAGTGCAAAAACGAGCAATCCGATGACTCCAATTATAACCAATGTAACCAAAACATTCTTCACGCCGAAAATCCCTTTCGTCTCTCATGCTGTTGAAGCTGTTGCCTGACATACTGCCATGCGTCATACGCATCCGGCGACACGTGGTCTACACGCGCGGCCGTCAAACATTCATCCTTCTCTATCGTCCCATATCCTGTAAGGACAAGGACTGTGCCACAACCCGCCTGCTCGCCGGCAAGCATATCCACGCACCGGTCGCCGATAACAAAGGACGATGCAAGCGTGATGTGATGCTCGTCTGCGGCTTGCGTCAGCATCCCTGTCCTCGGTTTGCGACAGGTGCATACTTTTTGATACTGAACTCCTCCGTACTCGGGATGGTGCGGGCAATAGTAAATACCGTTCAGGTGAGCGCCGTCTTTCGCCAGTTCCGTACGCAAGCGCATGTGGATGCTCTCAAGGTCCTGTTCGGTCAGTAATCCCCGCGCGATACCGGATTGGTTGGTGATGACGAAGACCTTGACCCCAAGTTCGTTCGCTTCACGGATGGCTTGCGCGGCGCGTGGAATAAGCCGGAGGTCTTCCGGGCGGATGAGAAAATCAACCTCCGTATTGATTGTGCCGTCGCGGTCGAAGAATATCCCAACGTCCGAAAGGTTCGACTGGTTAATGTCGCAGAAGCTCCTTATACAGGTTGACGTATTTCTTTGCCGAATGTTCCCACGAAAAATCTTTTGTCATGCCGTTGCGCATGAGTTTTTTCCACTCTTCCGGCTGTTGCTGGAACGTCTTCACGGCGCGGTGAATCGTTTTCAGCAATTCCTTGCTGTCGTATTTCACGAATTTGAACCCCGTGCCCTTGCCGTTTGTTCCGAAGTCTTCAACCGTATCGTCCAGTCCGCCTGTTGCCCGGACGATGGGGACGGTGCCGTAACGCATGCTGTACATCTGGTTCAGCCCGCACGGCTCGTACTTGGACGGCATAAGGAACATATCGCTCCCCGCCTCGATGAGATGCGCTAATTCATCATCCATCCCGAAAAAGACGCCCATGCGGTTGGAATACTTCTTCTGTGCCGTTTCGAATTTCTTTTCCAAATTCTTATCGCCCGAACCGAGGAGCACAAGTTGAACGTCTAACTTCATGATGTCGTCGAGGACTTCCAAGACAAGCTCGAACCCCTTTTGGTCGACGAGCCGTGAGATCGCCCCGATGAGTGGCTTCGTGTCCGAGTAGGGGAGGTTGAACTTCGACGCCAGGGAGCGCTTGTTATCCGCCTTCGCTTCAATGGACTTCACGTCGAATTTACGGTAAATATGCTGGTCGCTTGCCGGGTCCCAAATGGTGTAATCAATACCGTTGAGGATCCCGTAGAGATTCTTTTTGCGGAAAGTCAATAAACCGTTCAGCCCGACGCCTAATTCGTTGGAGGAGCAAATTTCTTCTGCGTACTTCTCACTGACGGTGGTAATGACGTCGGCATAAAAAAGAGCGGTTTTCAAAAAGTTAAATTTCCCGTAGGCTTCAACGCCGTTGGCAGTAAAAGTCTCTTTGGGCAGTCCGGATTTCTGAAAAGACTCAGCCGGGAACGCGCCCTGGTACGCCATGTTGTGAATCGTGAAGACGGTTTTCACGTTTTTGAAGAACGGGTCGTCCGCGTAGAGCGTCTTGAGGTACGCCGGGATCAAGCCCGTCTGCCAATCGTTGCAATGGATAATGTCGGGTTGCCAGCCGAGGCGCTTGAGCGTTTCCAGCACGCCGCGGCAAAAGAAGATAAACCGTTCGTCGTTATCTTTGTAGTCTTCTTTGGCTTTCGGGTTTTGGTATAAGCCCTCCCTCCCGAAGTACTCCTCGTTATCCAGGAAGTAGACTTGTATCTTGTCTTTGAGGTTCGTAATGAAGGAAGATTTCACGTTCGCCGTCACCATGCTTGCGTTGACGGGAATCGGGATCTCTTTGAGGCGGATGATATCGTGGAGCCGGAATTTCCGCTCGCTGATAAAGCGGTAGCGGGGCATCATGATGCGGATTTCGTGCCCCAGGTCCTTGATGGCTTTCGGAAGAGTACTGCAAACGTCCGCTAATCCCCCCGTTTTGGCAAAGGGGTCAACTTCACTCGACGCGAACAAAATATTGATTGGCTTTGACATCTATCCTGTAAAAGTATGATAAATCCGATATAATTTAGCCATTTTTTGTCAGATTAGCAAACGGAAAATCCCGCCCTCCCGACTAATGAAATTATTCTGCGAGCGCGCTCATGGAGAACCAAAGCGCGGCTTTTCTGGTTCTAAGGATAAGGGTGCATAACCTCATACGAGGGCGCAATGTGATGACACAGATCAACACTTTCACTGAGGATGCACGGGTATTCTGAAAAATTCTTGACTCTCTGCAGAGGAATGCGTATGTTCTATGAGAACAGTTCACCCATATAAGGAGAATCTATCGAGGTTTTGTTAAAGGTTAGTTCCTGACCCGGCGAATGCCGGTTCAGTCGGTTGCAGTACGGGACAAGCCTTTTTCAAATTCGGTAGGTTGCATCACAGTAGCCGAATAAGAGG
>DASWKY010000266.1:0-5721 GCA_036396395.1 Bacteroidota bacterium
CACGAAGAAGTACGATACTATCGTGAGTGAACCCTCCAACCCCTGGGTTGCCGGCATTGGGAATTTATTCAGTCGTGAGTTTTTTCTGCAATGCAAAACGCGGCTGAAGGAAAACGGGTTGCTTGTGCAATGGTTCCATACCTACGACATGAGCGATGAAACATTCCGCTTGGTGATCCGGACTCTGCGTGAGTTGTTCCCATACGTGATGATGTGGCAGTCTCTTGACAAAGATATGATTCTCTGTGCTTCCGAAAAGCCGCTCCCATTGGAGTATGCGTCGCTCAAAGCGAAATTCGAGATCGCCGGGGTTCGGCAGGATTTGGAACGCATAGGAATTCCGGATGCGATGACATTTTTATCCCAGCAAATGGCATCGGAGGAATCTGTCGCACGGTACGCTGGTGTTGGAGAAGTGAACACAGAAGATCTTCCGCTTCTTGAGTACCTTGCCCCGCGCGATTTGTTTCTTCACCGCTTTACAATACAGTTGGGAGCGTTCGATGAACGCACGACTTTCGGCGGTGCAACACTTTTTTTCAAAACGGCAGTTCAAGAGCATGGTATGACAGATCAAGAGATGTTTCATATCGGTAAACTGCACATACAACCTTTCCGTGGTAACCCGGCGTTGGGATATCAGATGCTGTTGAACTATGCACAAAAAAATCCGAACGATCTTCCTGTACTTCGGTATCTTGTGCAAGCGGCAGGCCTGTTCAATCGCGACGAAGAGACGTTACGGTATCTCAAACACATTGCCCAGATTTCGCCATCGGACCCGGAGGCATTGTCAACGTATGCGTGGCGAAAATACAATTCGGAGCGCGAGGTAGCGACAACGGTGACACCGTTTGATTTTTCTGAGCAAGAAAAACTGATGGAGCGATCTATTGAACTTGCGGGGGATACTGTAGACCAGTACAGGGTTCAACTTGGAGAAATGTACTTTAGAGCCCAGCGGTATGAAGAAGCTGTTCCGCACTATGAGAAGGCACTGAAACTGCGTGAAACACATCCCGGCGGTTCCGACATGCGCGACGACCAGCTTTTACTGAGGCTTGCACAGTCGTACCGGCACCTTGACAATCGTTCGAAAGCATTACAATATGGCGTCCAGGCAACAATGGTGAACCCGCGCAATGAAATTGCCCGGGATCTCGTGTACGAAATCTGGAGTACGATCACGAAATAGGTTTTCTTAATACTTATGGCACGAATCGGAAGTGACATTAAGAAAAGTGCAGGCGTGAAGACGAATGAAGAATTCATGCTGAGCGCGCTAACACGCATCAAGGCGGAAGAAAATACCGTCAAACTCGGCGGTGGGAAAGAAGCGATCGAGAAACACCGGAAGCGGGGGAAACTCTTTGTCCGGGACCGGATAGAAAAACTCATTGACCCCGGAAGTACATTTCTCGAGGTAGGGCTGTTTACGGCGTACGGTATGTACCAAGAGTACGGCGGCGCGCCGTCTTCCGGGACAGTGTTCGGCATTGGTAAGATTCACAACCGCGAAGTCGTGATTGTTGCCAATGACGCGACGGTAAAAGCCGGTGCATGGTTTCCCATCACGTGCAAAAAAAATCTCCGCGCGCAAGAAATCGCTATCGAAAACCGCCTTCCAATCGTGTACCTTGTGGACTCAGCCGGCGTATTCCTGCCGCTTCAATCAGAAATCTTCCCCGATAAAGAACACTTCGGTCGTATCTTCCGCAACAATGCCGTGATGTCGTCTATGGGTATTACACAGATCGCGGCGATCATGGGTCCCTGCGTGGCGGGCGGAGCGTATCTGCCCATCATGAGCGACGAAGCGATGATCGTCGATAAAACCGGTAGTGTGTTCCTTGCCGGCTCGCATCTGGTGAAGGCCGCGATCGGCGAAGAAATCGACAATGAATCGCTCGGCGGCGCGACTGTGCATTGTGAGGTGAGCGGCGTGACCGACCACAAAATGAAGAATGACGAAGAGTGCCTTGCGAAAATCCGCAGTATCATCGGCAAGTTGGGTGAACGACCGAAAGCTGGATTTAACCGCGAACAGCCGAAGCCGCCCGGATTCAACCCGAGAGAGCTATACGGAATCATACCTTCTGACCGGGCGAAGCCGTACGACATGTATCAAATCCTCGCGAGGATACTCGATGAGAGCGAGTTAGACGAGTATAAAGAAGGCTATGGCAAAACCATCATCACCGGCTACGGGCGTGTTGACGGCTGGGCGGTAGGCGTTGTGGCGAACCAGAGGCAGGTGGTGAGAACCAAGGAGGGCGAAATGCAGGTGGGGGGCGTTATCTATAGCGACAGCGCAGATAAAGCCGCCCGTTTCATTTTAAACTGTAACCAAAAGCAGATTCCACTCGTATTCTTACAGGATGTTACCGGGTTCATGGTGGGGAGTCGTGCGGAACAGGGCGGGATTATCAAAGACGGCGCAAAATTGGTGAATGCCGTCGCTAACAGCGTCGTGCCGAAATTCACCTTTATGATCGGAAACAGCTACGGCGCTGGCAACTATGCGATGTGTGGCAAGGCGTACGACCCGCGGCTGATTTACGCCTGGCCCACGGCACAGATCGCCGTGATGGGCGGGAAGCAGGCAAGTGAAACCCTGCTTGCAATCAAAGTGCAGGCGATGGAACGCGGCGGTGAACATATCTCGCAAGCTCAACAAGCACAGCTGTTAAAAGAAATTCAAACACGGTATGAGTCTGAACTCGACCCGTTATTTTCAGCAGCGCGGCTCTGGGTGGACGGCATTATCGACCCGCTCGATACTCGCGAGATTATCTCCCGCGGGATTTCCATGGCCTCACATAACCCCGATATTCCTCGTTTCAACCCCGGCGTTATACAAACATAGACGCCAGACCGACCCCAGGCGGCGTATGAGAACGCTTTTGCTCATCGTGGTGTTACTTGTAGCAGGGAGTTCGCAATCCCGTTCGCAGTGTGATAACGACCCAGGCCCGAACGGCCTCACATGGGAATACGAAACCGAAAAGAAAAGTTTTTCCGTCTTCGGCTTTTTGGGCGACGCCTTTACGCCGCGCATTGTCCTTGACGCGAAAGCCATCCGTGCCTATGTTCGAGATGAACGCTTCCTTCAACTCACGAATTTGTGCGGTGACCACCGGGCGGTTGATGCGATTTATTTGCGCGCGTTGAAAATCGCAGAGTATCATATCGGCAGGGCATTGTTCCTTTCCATGGTGGCGACGGTGGAGCACCAGAATCTTGACGTACGGATGCCCCTTATCGAATCACTCAAGTTGCCTCTGACGTTCGAGGAAGATTCACTGTTCAATGCCCGGACGAGAAATCTTCCCTCGCGGTTGTATCCGGATTCGCCGACTGACGACCATGGCGATAAAGATAAGCTTCAGCATTTCTTCGGGTCGGCGTATATCGCGTATGCGACGGAGTCGCGGGAGTTTGCCGGCTCGGCGGGAAACGTGGTGGAGTGGGGCGAGGCGCAGTTTGTTGTCGGCGGAGCGGACGACGTCCGCGACCGGCGGTCGAACAAGCAAGGTGAAACATTCGGACACGATTTGCTTTCAGTCAAGACGCTCTTGCCGTCTGATTATTTGAATTTACCGGTGAAGTTTGAGTGACCGGATATTCAGACTTGCGAGGTTTACAAAACCTCGCAGGTCTGTGTCAATTGTAAATAAGGATCTCCTCTCAATGAAAACCGTGTTGGTGGTTGACGATGAAAAAAGCGTGCGCGATTCGCTCAAGATGATCCTTGAGTACGAGAAGTTCGACGTGCACTTTGCTGAGAACGGCGAGCAAGCGCTGAAAACCGTCCAAGCGTCGCATCTCGACGTCATCCTGCTCGATGTGAAGATGGCGGGTATGGACGGGATTGAAGTCCTCCAACGTGTGCGGGAAAAGAAGCCGGACTTGCCGGTCATAATGATTTCCGGGCACGGGACGATTGAGACAGCCGTCGAGGCGACAAAGCTCGGCGCATTCGATTTTCTGCCGAAGCCGCTCGACCGCGATAAACTGCTGGTGACTCTCCGCAACGCGCTCGACCATGCGCGGCTTGCCAGCGAGAAACAAAAATTGGAAGAAGCCGTCGAAGGCAAGCGGCAAATTTTGGGTGACAGCGCAAAGATTAAGGAAGTCCTTGCCGTTATTGACCGGGTGGCTCCAACCGACGCGCGTGTGCTTATTACTGGCGAAAACGGCACGGGCAAGGAGCTTGTCGCGCGGGCGATTCACCGCAAGAGCAAACGGACTGAGAAGCCGTTTGTGGAGGTGAACTGCGCGGCGATTCCAGCGGAGTTGATCGAATCCGAGTTGTTCGGACACGAAAAAGGCTCGTTCACCGGCGCAACGGCTCAGCGCATCGGGAAATTCGAGCAGTCGGATGGCGGCACGCTGTTCTTGGACGAAATCGGCGATATGAGTCTTGCCGCACAAGCGAAAGTATTGCGAGCGTTGGAAGAAGGAAAAATTGAGCGAGTCGGCGGCAATAAGCTTATCTCCGTTGATGTGCGCGTGATTGCGGCGACGAACAAAAATCTCGATGCGGAGAATAAAAAAGGAAATTTCCGCGACGACCTCTATCATCGCCTCAATGTTATCCCGATTCACGTCTCGCCGCTCAGGGAGCGAAGGGACGATATACCGGTTCTCGTACGCGCGTTTATTGATGATGTCTGCGCGCGCAACGGTCTGGCGCGCAAGACGATCTCCGAGCAGGCATTATTAGAGCTTGCAAAAAAGGATTGGCCCGGCAACGTGCGCGAACTGCGCAACGCCGTCGAGCGGATGGTGATTCTCTCGCCCGGGTCGGAAGTGGATATCAACGTGCTGGCAAGCTTCGGAGCGGCGACGCAAGGCGAGTCGGCGGATTTCCTGAATATGTCCGGGACGTTCCAAGCGTTCAAAGAGCGCGCCGAAGCTGCGTTCATCAAGAAAATGCTCGAACTATACAAGTGGAATATCTCCAAGACCGCCGAGGCGTTGGATATCCAGCGCAGTCATCTCTACACAAAAATGAAGCGCTACGGGTTAATGCGGGAGGGAGAAGAGAGGGAGTAGCGAGTGTGAAGTGGGAATGCGGAGTAGTTGTTACTGCTTTCTGCCTTCTGTATTCTGTCTTCTTGTTTTAACCGCCTCAAACAGCACCAACGCCCCTGCGACGGAAGCGTTCAGCGATTCGATCTTACCGTAGAGCGGAATCCGCACTAAAAAATCGCACTTCTCTTTTACTAATCGGCGAATCCCGCGCCCCTCGTTGCCCACAACGATGGCAATGGGTCCTTTGTAGTCGGCTTCGTAGTATGTCCGGTCGCCTTCCATCGCTGTGCCGATAATCCACACGCCATTCTCTTTTAATTCTTCCGTTGCTTGAACAATATTAGAAACGCGCGCAATCGGAACGTGAAGTGATGCTCCGGCAGATGTCTTCGCTACCGTCTCTCCGATTGAAGCTGAGTGATGTTTCAGCACGATCACGCCGTGCACGCCGGCGCACTCGGCGGTACGTATCAACGCGCCGACGTTGTGCGGGTCTTCTAACTCGTCGAGAATCAACAAGAACGGCGGCTCGTTTTTCTGTTTCGCGGCGGCGAGCAGGTCGTCTATTTCTGCAAACGACGCTTGAGCCGCTAACGCGATAACGCCCTGCGTGGTCGATTCATCCGCTTGCCCCTGGGGGACATATCCGCGGAATTTCTGCTTGTCCACTTCCGTAACTGGAAC
>DASWKY010000267.1:0-3303 GCA_036396395.1 Bacteroidota bacterium
GCACGAGAATTTTCTCGTCTACAGTCCCCTGCCGCACCACGAAGTAGAACGCGCGTTGCAGAGGCCGAAAAGCCCCGTGCGCGTGTTCACGCTCATCGGCGCGCTGACCGGCTTTTGCACGGGCTGGGGATTGACGATTTACTCGGTGACGAGCTATCCGTTAATTGTCGGCGGAAAACCGATTATCTCGATGCCGCCCTTCGGCGTGCTGGCGTACATCCTGACAATCCTCTTCGGCGCGCTGGCGACGATGCTGGGATTCCTCATCAACGCTCGCTTGCCGCAACTGCGGCTCGCGGCGGAGTATGATGAGCGGCTCTCTAGCGACCATTACGGGATTCAGATTTTTTCGGACGACGACGCGGTGTTGGCGAAGCTGGAGAAAGCGATGGTGAAAGCAGGAGCTGTCTCGGTAAACAGAAAGCAGGGGAGCGGAGGGGCGGGGGTGAAGGAGCAGAAGCGCTGAGGTGCAGAGGGGAAAGGGAGAAATTAATAAGCGGCAACGGAGCATCGGGGCAACGGAGAGATGGAGCAGTGAGGATAAAACCATACCACCATTTGGAGAAGCGCATGGGAAAGAAGTTTGTCAAAACACATTTCGATCTTGAGATCTGCCAAACGGGCTTTGATGTTGCAATGGAAATTTTTGAGCTGAGCAAGAGTTTTCCAAAAGAAGAACGGTATTCACTAACGGACCAGATGCGCCGCTCGTCACGCTCGGTATGCGCGAATATCGCAGAAGCTTGGCGTAAGCGAAGATACCAAGCAGCGTTTATCAGTAAACTCAGCGATTCCGAAGCGGAAGCCGCTGAAACACAAACATGGATTCAGTTTGCGTTCAAATGCGGATATATTACGCGTGGACAAGCGCAAGAATTATACAAAAAGTATGAGTCCGTGTTAGGTAAAATTGTTAGGATGATTAAGAACCCTAAGCCATGGCCCGTGTAATCCCTACATACAAATTATTTCTCCGTCGCCCCGTGGCACCGTTGCACCGTTACGGGTTGTTGGTTGCAGTATTTACGGCTCTCGTCATACCGTCATGCACCAACGATAACGGCGAAATCGGCAACTACCGCTACCGCACAGATATGCACACTCAGCCGTCGTTTAAGAAGTTAGAAGACCCCTTGTCGCCCGTCAAGAACACCGTCCCAGTATCAGGAATCGAGGCTCCGTTGCGCGATTCGGCGTCCTCCGCGCGACTAATTAATCCGGTTACATGGACGCCGGAGAATGCGGACTCCAGTAAATTTTTATATGAAACACACTGTACACCATGCCACGGACTCGGCGGCAAAGGTGATGGACTGGTCGCCGCGAAATTCCAACAGCCGCCCGACTTAACGACTGCGAAATACCAGCGCGCGCCGGATGGGTATATCTATTATGTGATTCGCCATGGCAAGCTCATCATGCCGTCGTATTATGAGTCGGTGAAATCGCGTGAGCGGTGGCTCATCGTCAATCATATGCGGACTCTGCAGAAATGAAATCCCGCGCGCCACAATTTCCCATCGTTCCGCCGCCGGAAAGCCCCGAACGAGTTATCCTCTGGCTTCGTGTGTTTGTGCTTGTGGGTGTTGCGATGCTCGCCGCGGGCGTCTTCGGTTTCGAGACGAAACGGGTGTGGATTTCCTATCTGATCAATTTTGTTTTTTGGAGCGGACTGGCACAATCGGGAATTATTTTTTCCGCGGCATACCGGCTGACGAACGGACGCTGGGGTGAAACGATCCGGCGCGTGGCGGAAGGGTTCGTGTTCTTTATTCCGCTCAGCATTCTTCTGTTTCTTGTGACATACTTCGGGAGGCACGAGCTATGGCCCTGGATCAACGAACCGATTGAAGCGAAAGCCGCATGGCTGAACGAGCCGTTCTTTTTCGCGCGTGTTGCGTTTTATTATTCTCTCCTCGCGATTCTCAGTTATCGCTATGTGGTGATTTCCATCCGTCCGGACGTCGGCCTGTTGAAAGAAAACGGGCTCGCACCCGCCTCGCGCTGGGTGGACAGCATTACGGTAAATTGGAAAGGCTTTAACTCAGAGATGGAAACTCGCAACTCGAAGCTTTCGAAACTTGTTCCTGCGATTCTCGCCGTGTTCGGGATTGTGTATTCGTTCACGGGGTTCGACGTGGTGATGTCGCTCGACCCGCACTGGTACAGCACGCTCTACGGCTGGCTGTACATTGTGCACGCGTTCGACGCGGGCATCGCGGCGACGATCATTGCTGCCATCCTCGCGCGAAGATATTTTCATCTTCAGCAACATGTTTCCACGAAGCAGTTCTACGACGTGAGCCGCCTCTTGATGGGGCTGTGTATGCTCTGCGGTGGGTTCTACTGGTCGCAGTATCTCGTTATCTGGTATGGCAACCTCGGCGAGGAGATAGGCCGCTTGATCGTCCGGTTCTCGCAGATGCCCTGGCCTCCGTTCCAGTGGGCGGTGATTGTGCTCTTGTACATTTTCCCCATTGTTGTTTTTCTGAGCCGCGCGATCAAGGAAAAACCCAAAGCGCTTATTATCATCGCCACCATCATTCTTGCCGCGAATTGGGTCTACCAGTTTGTGGAAATCGCGCCGGCTG
The DNA here is from genome assembly GCA_036396395.1 of Bacteroidota bacterium. Classification (GTDB taxonomy): domain Bacteria; phylum Bacteroidota; class Ignavibacteria; order UBA10030; family UBA10030; genus JAKEEG01. The sequence continues at coordinate 2,592 of DASWKY010000267.1, forward strand.
TATGGACCGAATCCGACATACCGCTCGGTCTCGTCGAAATCGGCATCACGCTTGGATTTATCGGCGCCGTCGGACTCTGCTGGCTTGCGTATGCGCGCGTCGTGCCGCTGGTGCCGGTTTCTTCCGACAGAGGGACCATAAAAGAGCATTAGTATCAGTATACTCGTAGGGGAGCAACGGGGCATCGGGGCGACGGTGAGGAACAGAATTTTTCTATTACTCCATTGCCCCGTCGCTCCGTGGCGTTTTAATCCGTGTTATAGCAAAGAGAAATGCAAACCGCATCTAAACAATATTCCGTCGGTTCAGTACGAACCTGCGACCAATGCGGACTCCCGTTCGGAGGCGGTGTGGAGCGAGTTGACAAACACCAGACGCTTCACTTTTGCTGTTACGGGTGCTCGCTTACGCACTCGCTCGTTGGACATAAAGGAGAAGAAGGCGCGGCGGCGATGTTTCTTGCCCGGCTCGGTTTTGCCGCGTTTCTCTCGATGAACATCATGGCATTAAGCTGGGCGCTGTACGACCCCGGAATATTCACGCTGGGATTCGATGCCGATACGGCGCCCACGCTCGAAAAGCTCTTGTTCGCTCTCTCCCTGCCGGTGATGATATTTCTCTGGTACCCGTTTGCTCAGAACGCGTTTCGCGAAGCGCGGCGGTTTCGCCTTTCCATTGATGCGCTTATTGCCCTGGGGTCGTTCGCCGCGTT
>DASWKY010000268.1:0-3504 GCA_036396395.1 Bacteroidota bacterium
TAGGTCATAGAACATTCGGAATCAGGAGAATAGACGAATCCGCGAAATCTGCGCGAATCTGTGAAATCAGCATCAGCGAAATCCGTATCAATCCGCAAAATCCGCATTCGCATCAATCTGTGAAATCAGCATCCGCGTTCACCGGGACATGTATTCAATCACATCGTACTTCGTCAGCACGCCCACGACTTTGCCGTTGTCTTCGACGAGCACGGCGGGAGCTTTCTTCGAGAAGTGCGCCATCGCCGCGTTGATCGCAACGTCAATGTGAATTGCCGGGAACGGCTTGTGCATCAGCTTGCTCACCGGGCTGTCCAACAGCGCGGGGTCCTCGATGACCGCGCCCATCAGCTCGCTTTCCTCCACACTGCCGACGGATGCGCCTTTATCTAACACCGGAAGCTGTGAAATATTATGCTCTTTAATAAGGTCGAGCGCCTTGCGCACGGTCGCCACGGGGTCCACCGCCACAACGTTCGGCACGAGCTTCTTGACCTCCAACACATAGCGCACCGTGATTTTTTCCGGCACGAGGAAACGGTTCTCCCGCATCCAATCGTCGTTATACATTTTACTGAGATAGCGTTCGCCGGTATCGGGGAGGAGCACCACCATCACATCTTTTTCCGAGAGACGCTCGGCAACTTTCAGCGCGCCCGCCATTGCGGTACCCGCCGAGCCGCCGACGAACAGCCCCTCTTCTCGCGTCAGCCGTCGCCCGATGAGGAAGGATTCCTTATCCGTCACCTCGATAACTTCATCGACATACTGGAAATTCAGCACGCCCGGCACGTAGTCTTGTCCGATGCCCTCGACCTTGTAGGTCTTGAACACGGGCGGATATTTTTTCGTGTAGAAGTACTCGCGCAACACGGAGCCTTTCGGGTCGATGCCGATGATTTTGATATTCGGATTTTTCTCTTTGAGATACCGCCCCGCGCCGGTGATGGTTCCGCCCGTGCCGATGGCGACAACGAGATAATCAATTTGTCCGCCGGTCTGTTCCCAGATTTCCGGTCCGGTCGTGTTGTAGTGCGCTTCGGGATTTTTCGGATTATAGTATTGATTGGCGAGGATGGAGTTCGGCGTCTCGCGCACGACGCGCTTGGCGACTTCCGTATAGCTCTCCGGCGAGTCGTGCGGCACCGCCGTTGGCGTGACGATCACCTCCGCGCCAAACGCGCGCAGGAGTTGGATTTTTTCGATGCTCATTTTATCCGGCATGGTGAAAACGCAGTGGTAGCCCTTCACCGCCGCGGCGATGGCAAGGCCCAGTCCGGTGTTGCCGGAGGTCGCTTCCACGACCGTTCCGCCGGGCTTCAATCTGCCCTCACGCTCTGCCTCTTCTATTATACCGGTGCCGATGCGGTCTTTGACCGACGCGCCCGGGTTAAAGAACTCCACTTTCGCCAGCATCAGCGGCTTGTAGCCCTGGGAAAGCTTGTTCAGCTTGACGAGCGGCGTGTTGCCCACCGTCGAGAGGATCGTTTCGTGATACTTGATTTTCTTCAGGTCTGTCAGCATGGGATGAACTCCGTTCATTCGGATGACACGATAAGGAAGGCATCGAAAAAACCGTGAGCAATATACTATTCTAATCGTAAAGTTGAAAGGATGTTCTTTGAATGTATAGTAGTTGTATTCCAATCCGAAGTACACGATTTGAATTAGGTTGGGTAGGACAGGCATTCCTGCCTGTCAGAAGGAAGTCAGACAAGAATGTCTGACCTACCGAACAACGACATTTTACAAAGGAGTTTCGATTCCTCGTTGCCCCGCCGCACCGACGCCGTCATTCAATAAGCGCATTGCATACTGCGGGAAAACATTGCATTTACTACGAGGGTTAGCTATATTCTGAAAACTTCTCATCACGAATTCCAACACGATTTCAAAGAACTCATTCCTGTGCTCGAACACATCACGGTACACATTTCGCGCGTGCATGCGGATGCCGCAGACGTCCCGTTGCCGGCGTATTCCACCGAAGGCTCGGCGGGTATGGATATTTGCGCCGCAGTGGATAGCCCCGTCACGATAGCGCCCGGCACGACGGAATTAATTCCGTCGGGATTTTCAATTGAACTGCCGGTCGGATTTGAAGCGCAGGTGCGCCCTCGCAGTGGTTTGGCGGCGAAGCACGGCATCGGCATTCTCAATTCTCCGGGCACGATTGATTCGGATTACCGCGGGGAGGTGAAGGTGATTCTGGCGAATTTCGGCAAGGAGCCGTTCGTGGTGAAGCGCGGCGACCGCATCGCGCAAATGGTCGTGCACCGCTACGCGCGCGTGGAGTGGAAAGAATCAGAGAGTCTGAAAGACACTGCCCGCGGCGACGGCGGCTTCGGGCATACGGGAGTATCGGCGACGAAAGTGTAAGTAGAATATTGAGGTACAAATAATCAACGGTTCTAAATACACCCTCTAATGATGTCATTCTGAGCGAAGCAAAGAATCTCACTTTGGACTATGTGACCAAGAATGAGATTCCTCGTCGTTATGAAACAACTCCTCGGAATGACAACCTATTCATACTATGGCAAAACGACGCAAGCAACGACCGAGTTTTCGCGAAGCTCTCCCAAAAGAAGAGCGCTGGGAAACCCTGTTTCAATCGCTGGGGCGAATTGAAATTGTTCTGCTCACGTGCGCCGTGCTGTTGATTCTCGTGCTGATGTACACCATTCAGTCAATCATCTCGCCGTTTCTCGTGTTAGGCGCGATTCTTTTTCTGTTGTATCCGATACGCCAGTACCTGCTCGCGAAGACGCTCATATGGCTGAGCGTCATTCTGTTCTCGCTCTGGTTCCTGCACACCATCTCCGGCATCCTCGCGCCGTTTATCGTCTCGATGGTGTTGGCGTACATTCTCAATCCTATTGTCAACAAGTGCGAGAAGTGGGGCATCGCGCGGTGGATCACTTCACTCATTTTGATTTTAATCGCGCTGACGCTCGTTACGCTCTTTGTCTTTTTCCTCCTGCCCGTCGCCATCGCCCAATTCGAAGGCGTGCTCGGCGCGCTCTCGCAGTTGGGAACCGATTTCAACAATATGATTTGGACGAGCACCATCATGAGCATGTTGGAGCGGTTCGGGATTTCGCCTGAAGAGTTACGCAATACGCTCAAGAGCGAGTTCGCTCCGAAGCTCGAAGACATCCTGCGAAGCATGCTGACGGGCATGCTGGCGTTGATGAGCAGTCTATCATATTTCGTGACGCAGATATTTTATGTCATCATCGTGCCGTTCCTGACGTTCTACTTGATGTGGGATTTTCCGAAGATTGCAGAGCGGTTCCGGATGCTGTTCCCCAAACAGCATCGCGACCGTGTCGATAATTATCTTGTACGCGCAGACGACCTTATTGGGCGCTATCTGCGCGGGGCGCTCACGGTTGCTTTGTTCCAGGGTGTAGCTGTCGGCGTGCTGTTCTCAGTGTTCGGTATCAAGAACGCAATCGTGTTGGGGCTGATAGCCGGCGTGCTCGACCTTATCCCGTACTT
>DASWKY010000269.1:0-2522 GCA_036396395.1 Bacteroidota bacterium
CAATTGCTCGAAGCGTTGTGCGCGGTCGATGGTATCGAGTGGATCCGGTTGATGTATGCATACCCGGCGAAATTTCCCCGTGAGATTCTTGAAGTAATGAAGCGCCATCCTAAGATTTGCCGGTATCTGGATATTCCTGTTCAGCACGCATCGGATGAAGTCTTGAAATCGATGCGGCGCGGGATTTCCAACAAAGTGCTTCGCGATTTGCTCGGTTCGATCAAGTCGGAGATTCCGGATATCGCTCTGCGCACCACGCTCATTGTCGGCTACCCCCATGAGACAGAAGCGGATTTTCAGGTACTGTGCGAATTTGTCCGTGAGATGAAATTCCACCGCCTCGGCGTGTTTACGTATTCCGAGGAAGAAGGCACGACGGCGGCGCCCTACGGCGACCCTATCCCGAAGGAAGTGAAAGAAGCGCGCCGGTCAACAATCATGGAGATTCAGAAAGATATCTCCGAAGAACGCAATGAGCGGTGCATCGGCACACGTGTACAAATTCTCATCGATAGGCATGAGGCGAGCTTTGCAGTAGGCAGAACTCAATGGGACGCCCCCGAAATTGACCAGGAAGTATATGTCAAAAACGGCTCCCGGCTCCGCGTCGGCAACTTTTATGAGGTCAATATTGTTGAGAATAGTGAGTACGACCTCTATGCTGAACGTGTGTAATTTTTGAAAGTGAGGACAATATGAAGAGGGGCATAGTATATTATATTGGAATGACCGCCACGTTATGTTTGGTGACATTGACGAGCGGCGTGGGAACTCTCGCTCTCGGACAGACTGATTCGCAGACGGAGCCGGGTTTTTTCTTTGAAGCAATCAGCTATGCATCCGAACAGCCCGGCAAGGCGCGTGTTGACCTCTACGTGCAGATCCCGTACGAACAGCTCCGTTTTGTAAAAGAAGGGGAGGCATTTTCCGCCCGGTACGATGTCACGCTGAGCTTTTATAATTCGCAAGGGCAACTCGACCAAGAGCGAACATGGACCGATGTCGTACGGGTGGCGGATTTTTCACAGACGACGTCCCCCCGGTTTTACAGTCTTTCGCTCCGTACTGTTGATGTGAATCCTGGCAACTACCAAGCGAACGTCCAAATCCTCGACCAGGAATCCCGCAAGACGGCGCGGAGCAGGCGCAATCTGCTTGTAACCGATTTTGCGAAGGATCCGCTCAGCTTGAGCGATATCATGCTCGTGAACCGCCTTTCTACGGAAGGCGAGAAGCGCAGTATCGTCCCGAATATTTCAGGCAATGTAGGCCACCTTACCGAAGGATTTTTCCTGTTTGTGGAGGTTTACAATAAGGCGCAGGTGGATTCGGTATCGCTGACGTGGAAGGTGCTGGATAATGACCGGAAGGAGATACACCAGCGGTCGCAAGAGGAAGCCGTGACGGACGGCATGACTCAGGCGTTTATGAAGGTGGATAATTTAAACCTTGGCGCAGGCACGTACTTTCTTTCGATCGACGCCGCGCCGCTTCATGCTTCGCCGGACTCAGCTGTGCTTTCCGCGACGACGTCGCGAACGTTTTCGGTTCGGTGGTCAGACCTTCCGCCTACCGTGCTGGATTTGGACAAAGCCACCGATCAAATGCGTTACATCGCGCGTGAGCACGAAATGGAATACATCCGCGAAGCCACTGACGCCGAAGCCAAGCGTCAGCGGTTTCTGGAGTTTTGGAAGAAACGTGACCCCGACCCCGGAACTGCCGTCAACGAATTAATGGATGAATACTATGCCCGCGTTGCATTTGCGAACAAGAGTTTCACGCACTATATCGACGGGTGGCGAACAGACCGGGGCATGGTGTATGTCTATTTGGGTATCCCGGATAATATCGAACGCTACCCATTCCAAAATGACAGCAAGCCGTACGAAATCTGGTACTATAATCACATTAACCGCCGGTATGTCTTCATTGATGAATCCGGGTTCGGCGACTATCGCCTGCGTTCGCCCGTCACAGATTTATGGGATCGCGTCCGTTAACGATGGCACAACGTGTGAATTGTCGTAGTGCAAAAGCCAGTGCAGAGAATCGCTTCACTGGCTTTTTTTGTTGTCTGTTTGCCTTCGTGAGCATCTGCCCGTATGCGGGTGCACGCCAATCGGAGGGCGCCGCCCCGAAACAGACCGTTCGCTCAATAACGACACATGGAAATACATCGTTTTCTCGTTCTGAAATTTTATCGTGGCTCACCATCCGTGAGGGAGTCGCTTTCTCACGCGAAATACTTGAACAAGACTTACATGTCGTCAGAACCCGTTACCACAGTGAGGGTTTCTTGTTCATGAGCCTCGATTCGCTTTCTGTCGTTTCTCAAGTTAGTGCACAGGGAGTAGATGTTGCCTTGCACATTCGAGAAGAAAAACCGGCGGTACTGAGTTCGGTGAATCTTATCGGCAACAAGAGCCTTGAGAGCGAAGTGCTCCTTGCGGTGATGGAAAGCAAGCGCGGTGAGCGATTTAGACAGCATTTCATCGAACGGGATGTACGGGCGATATTAC